>QKJM01000558.1 GCA_003249315.1 Archangium sp. | reverse complement strand
CGCCGCAGACGGTGCGCAAGCTGGCGGAGGACATGGTGGAGCCGTACCTCTCTCGCATCGCGGGGGTGGCGGCGGTGGAGGTGCTGGGCGGGACGAAGCGGGAGATCCAGGTGCGGCTGCGGCCCGAGTGGCTGGAGGCCTACAAGGTGCCGGCGCAGCAGGTGGTGTCGGCGCTGCGGGGGGCCAACGTGCTGATTCCCGGAGGGCGGCTGCGGCAGGGGCGGCAGGAGCTGAACATCTCCACCAACGCCGAGTTCCGCAGCGTGGAGCAGGTGCGTGAGGTGGTGGTGGGGCAGAGGAACGGGACGCCGGTACAGTTGCGCGACGTGGCCGACGTGGTGGACACCTTCGAGGAGGAGACGTCGGTGGTGCGGGCCAACGGCCGGCACGCCGTGATGATGGCCATCCGCAAGCAGTCGGACGCCAACACGGTGCAGGTGGCGCGGCGGGTGCTCAAGGAGATGAAGTCGCTGGAGAAGCGGCTGCCCGAGGGCGTCACCCTCACGCGGGTGTTCGACCAGGGCATGCCCATCACCCGAGCCATCTCCAACCTCTCCAGCAGCGCGATGCTGGCCATCTTCCTCACGGCGGCGGTGCTGCTGGCGTTCCTGCGGAGCTGGCGCACCAGCACCATCGTGCTGGTGAGCATCCCGCTGTCGCTGCTGGCGACCTTCACGGTGATGGACTTCCAGGGGGTGACGCTCAACATCATCTCCATGGCGGGTCTGGCGCTGGCGGTGGGCATGCTGGTGGACAACTCCATCGTGGTGCTGGAGAACGTCTTCACCCACCTGGGCCAGGGGACGGATCCGAAGGAGGCGGCCATCAACGGGACGAAGGAGATGGCCATGCCCATCGCCGCCTCCACGCTGACGACGGTGGCGGTGTTCGCGCCCATCCTCTTCGTGCCTGGACTGGCGGGCCAGCTCTTCCGGGACATGAGCCTCACCATCTGCATCTCGCTCATCTCCTCGCTGGTGGTGGCGCTCACGCTGGTGCCGCTGATGGCGAGCCTGATGGTGCGGCACGTGGGCCAGAACCGGGTGGAGCGGCTGGTGGGCAAGCTCACCGCCTGGTTGGATCCGCTCGCCGAGCGCTATGCGGGGTTCCTGAGCAAGGCGCTGAACCACCGGGGCAAGGTGCTGCTCGCGGCGCTGCTCACCTTCGTGGGCACCATGGCGCTCTCTCCCCTGATGGGCGTGGACTTCCTGCCGAAGACGGACAACGGCGAGCTGCGCTTCTCGGTGAAGGCGAACCCCGGCACGTCGCTGTGGACGACGGACGCGCTCTTCAAGGAGGTGGAGGCCATCGTCAGCGAGGAGGTGCCCGAGGCGGAGGTGACGGTCTCCCAGTTCGGCGGGGGCGAGGGCTTCGCGGCGCTCTTCGGGCAGAACTCGTACACGGGCAACGTGCAGGTGCGCCTGCCGCCGCGCTCGGAGCGGAAGCGCGGCCAGCAGGAGATAGAGAACCTGCTGCGCGAGCGCTTCTCGGGGCTGGCGGGGCTGGAGGTGAAGCCCCAGGCGCAGGGGATGATGGGGGCGGGAGGCGACGTGGTGGTGAAGGTGTTCAGTGACGAGCTGGACAAGGTGCGCGAGTACGGCGCGAAGCTGAAGAGCCGGCTGGAGCTGGTGCCCGGCGCGGCGGACGTCACCTTCTCCATGGAGGAGGGCCAGCCAGAGCTGAAGGTGGACCTGGATCGGGAGCAGATAAAGCTGCTGGGTCTGGCGCCGGCGGAGGTGGCGTCCACGGTGTCCACGTACTTCCTGGGGACGACGGCCTCCATGTTCCGGGAGGGTGGAGACGAGTTCCGCCTCTTCGTGCGGGCGCCGCTGGAGGTGCGAGAGGACGTGGAGCGGCTGCGAGCCCTGCCGGTGGTGACGCCCGTGGGGGTGACGGTGCCGCTGGAGACGGTGGCGGACATCCACCTGTCGCTGGGGCCCACGAGCATCGCTCGTGAGAACCAGCGGCGGCTGGCCACCATCAACCTCACCGCGAACAAGGTGCCGCTGGGCACCCTCATCCAGCGGGTGGAGGCCGCCATCGCCGAGCAGGGCGAGGAGCCTGGGGTGACGACGCTGGTGGCGGGCACCGCGGAGGATCTGCAGGACTCCTTCATGGCGCTGGGCCTGGCCTTCGTGGTGGCGGTGGTGCTCGTCTACATGGTGATGGCCAGCCAGTTCGAGTCGCTGCTGGAGCCCTTCGTGATTCTGTTCTCGGTGCCGCTGGCGCTCGCGGGCGTGGTGCTGGCGCTGGTCATCAGCCAGACGACGCTGCAGGTGACGGCGCTCATCGGCCTCATCCTGCTGGCGGGTGTGGTGGTGAACAACGGCATCGTCCTCATCGACGTGCTGAAGACCCGGCGCATGGCGGGTGAGGACCTGGCGCAGGCCGCGGTGGATGCGGGTCGCAGCCGTCTGCGCCCCATCCTGATGACGACGCTCACCACGGTGCTGGGCATGTTTCCGCTGGCCTTCGAACTGGGAGACGGTGCGGAGATGTGGGCGCCGATGGCCCGGGCGGTGATTGGTGGCATGACGGTCTCCACGTTGCTGACGCTGCTGGTGATTCCGGTGGGCTATGTGACGCTGGCGGGCTGGGTGGATCGGCGACGGGCGCGCAAGGTGGCGCGGCTGGCGCCGGTGCCCGAGCCGGCGGCGGAGGAGGAGGCCCGCGCGGTCTCCTCGGCCGGGTAGAGCGGACGGGCGGCGGGTGTTAAAGGAGGGGTACGCCATGACGTCCTCTCCTGCCCGCTTCCGTGGAACCGATACCTACCTCTCGAGCGAGGGTCTGCAGTCCGCCGTCAACTGCGCCCTCACGCTCCAGCGACCGCTGCTCGTGCGAGGCGAGCCCGGCACCGGCAAGACCTTGCTGGCCGAGGCGGTGGCCGAGAGCCTGGGCCTGCGCCTGCTCACCTGGCACGTGAAGAGCACCACGCGTGCCCAGGACGGCCTCTACGTCTACGACACCGTGCAGCGCCTGTATGACTCGCGCTTCGGTGAGGGGGACGTGCGCGACATCCGCCACTACATCCGCCTCGGGCCCCTGGGCGAGGCCTTCGCCTCCAAGGAGCGGGTGGTGCTCCTCATCGACGAGGTGGACAAGGCGGACGTCGAGTTCCCGAACGACCTGCTCCACGAGTTGGATCGGATGCGCTTCCGCGTCACGGAGACGAACGAGGACGTGGTGGCCACGCACCGCCCGGTGGTGGTGATTACCAGCAACAACGAGAAGGAGCTGCCGGACGCCTTCCTGCGCCGGTGCGTCTTCCACTTCATCGACTTCCCGGACCAGGAGCTGATGCGGCGGATCGTCTCGGTACACCACCCGGGGCTGGACGAGTCGCTGTCGGAGCAGGCGCTGAAGGTCTTCTACGAGCTGCGCAACTTCACCCGGCTGCGCAAGCGGCCCTCGACCAGCGAGCTGGTGGATTGGATCGCCGTGCTCAAGGCCAGCGGGGTGACGAGCCTGAAGCTGGACGAGAACCTGCCGTACCTGGGGGCGCTGCTGAAGCGGGAGCAGGACCTGATGGCAGTGGCGGAGGCCTTCGGGCGCCGCTCCAGGGCGTGAGCGAGGGCTGAAGCCATGTTCCTGCCCTTCCTCTACGAGCTACGGCGGCGCGGGGTGCCGGTGGGGGCGCAGGAGGCGCTCGCGCTGGCGGGGGCGCTGAAGGCGGGGCTGCACGACAGCTCGCTGGATGGCTTCTACCATGTGGCACGGGCGCTGCTGGTGCATTCGGAGGCGCACCTGGATGCCTTCGACCAGGCCTTCCTCGCGCACTTCAAGGGGATGGAGGGGGCGGGGCAGCAGCTCACCGACGAGCTGATGGAGTGGTTGAAGGAGGCGCGCCAGCGGAGGGACCTGAGCCCCGAGGAGCTGGCGCTGCTGGAGCGCTTCAATGCGGAGGAGCTGGAGAAGCTCTTCGAGCAGCGGTTGCGCGAGCAGACGGAGCGGCACGACGGCGGGACGAAGTGGATTGGGACGGGGGGCGCTTCGCCCTTCGGGCACTCGGGACACGCGCGCGAGGGCTTCAAGGTGGGAGGGGAGGGAGGCGGGGGGTCTCGGATGGCGATGAAGGTGGCGGGGCAGCGGCGTTACCGGGGCTACCGGAGTGACGTGGTGCTGGACACGCGGCAGATGGCGGTGGCGTTGCGCAAGCTGCGGGCCTTCGCGCGCGAGGGGGTGGCGGACGAGCTGGACGTGGAGGGCTCCATCGCCGCCACGGCGAAGAACGCGGGCGAGCTGGAGGTGGTGACGCGTCCGCCGCGGAGGCCGAACACGCGGGTGGTGCTGCTGATGGACGTGGGCGGCTCGATGGACCCGTACGCGCACCTGGTGAGCCGGCTCTTCTCGGTGGCGAAGCAGGCCACGCACTTCAAGGAGCTGAGGACGTACTACTTCCACAACTGCGTGTACGGGCGGGTGTTCGAGTCCTCGCACCTGGTGGGAGGCCTGCGGGTGACGGACTTGCTGGGGCAGGTGGGGCGGCACCACAAGCTGGTGGTGGTGGGGGACGCGCTGATGGCGCCGTACGAGCTGGCCATGCGGACCAACTCGGATGGGCGGTACGACCCGACGAACGGGAAGGAGGGGCTGGTGTGGCTGATGGAGCTGGCGCGGCACTTCGAGCGCAGCGTGTGGCTCAACCCGGAGCCGCCGAGGACGTGGCGGGGGAACACGATTGAGGCGGTGGCGCGGGTGTTCGACATGTTCCCGCTGACGCTGGAGGGCCTGGGCGAGGCGGTGGCGCACCTGACGAAGGGGCGCATGGCGCGCGGGCGGCGGTAGCAGCTTCGGAGGTGGTCCGAGTCACCATGTCTCATCGAGCCTTCTTGTGGAGTGTACTCGCCGCTTGCTTGCTGGTGGGGGCCTCCGGTTGCGTCACGCCGCTCGCCGGCTCCGGAGGTCCGGCTCTGGTGGAGTGGCGCGGAGTCGAGGAGGGACGAGACGACACCGAGGCCCGGCGAGCGGAGTTGGAGCGAGCCAGGGCACAGCTCTGGGGAGTGGCGAGCGGCGTGCGGGAAGTAGGGGCGAAGCTGCTCCTGACGTACTGGGTGGAGAACGGGGCGCTGACGCTCGTGGGCTACCGGGCCGAGTCACGTGATGGGCTCGAGGGGGGGCCGGTAGATCAGAGCGCGTTGGGGCGGGTGTTGGAGCCCGTATTCGGCACATTCACCCAGCAGCACCTGGGTCAGGTGCAACTGGTGCTGAGGCGAGAGCATCAGGGGTGGGCTTTGGAGGGGTATACGGCAGGGGCGGCCCACGTCAGGCCTCCGGAGGCGAGACGGCTTCCGGTACGTACCGAAGGCGTACCCTCCCGCACCTTCCTCTCCGTCCAGGAGGCGGCCTCACGCCTGGTTCAGTTGCTGCCTGTGCCCCATCGTGAGGGGCGGGCGCGTCTGGTGGCGGAGGTGCGGCTGGAGGATGGGCGGGTGCTGGGCACGGAAGCCCGGCTCTACGAGGCAACGCGGTCGGGTGGCTCGGGGCTGGGGGCTGGCTCCTTCGCTGCGGTTGAGCTGGCCAGTGTGCTGCTGCCCTTCACCGAGGGCCTTGGCCAGCGCACGGTTCGCCTGGAAGTCGTAGCGGTACACCCGCTTGATGAGGGGGCACGTGTCTGGGTAGCGGCTGCGGAGGTGGAGCGGGCTCCGCTTCCCTACGGGATGGATGAGGACTTCGCGGCCGAGTACCACGCCATGCACGAATCCATCCTGCGGCGTTGGCGCGAGGAAGTGGCAGAGGGCACCGCCTGGGTATTGCAGCGTGGTGCCGAGGAGATGGCGCTCTGGTATGTGGGCGGCATCTTCGCGCACGGAATGGGCGTGCTGGCCAAGGTATCCGCGCCCGTGATGAAGGCCGTGCTGGAGCGCGGTGGCCGGGCGGCCGCGGGCTGGCTGCGCAGTGCTCTGGTTCGCCTGGCTCCGCAGGAGAGAAGGGCTTTCGAACAGCTCTGGATGAAGGTGCAGCTCGAAGGAGAGGCAGCGCTCGGGGTCGCGGAGCGCAAGGAACTCCGTGGCCTGATGCTTCGTCTCGAGCAGCGCCTGGGGATTCCGTTGGACGGACCCCAGAAGGACAGGCTGCGTGAAGCCGCCCGGAAGGCCTATTCCGACCTTCATCCTCACTTGCAGCATTTTCTGGATACCCAGCCCCATCGCCACCCCATCCACCATCGGCGTCCTCTCGAGTATTGCCATCTCTTTCCGGACGAGGACATCAACGCGCCGCGGAATCTGGCCATGGTGAGGGACATCGTCCATCGCCGCATCAATGCTCTCTGGAACAAGGTGCGTGCAGCACGCCCCCAGGCCACGGCGGAAGAGATCAACGCGGCCGCCAGGCGCATCGATGCGCATTTCTCCCCCTGGTACCATCGTGCCGATGAGCCTCCTGGCGTCTCTCTCGTCCAAGCCGAGGCGTCAGCGCTCGATGCGCTCCGGCGGCTCTTTCCCGAACTGCGCTAGGAGGACGCCCATGCGAGACATTCCCTTGCCCGGGTTGGAGCGCTTGCAGCAGGTCTGCCGCCGACTCGGTCTTTTCACGAGATTGGAGCCTCCGAGGCAGGTTCCTCCTCGTGCCGGGGAACGAGTGGCGGGGCTGCCGCTGGACCCGATGCTCGCGGCTGTCTACTCCCGCCTGGGAGGAGCCCTCTTCGCGCGAGACCTCTATCTGCTTCGGGTGGAGGATGAAGCGAACGAACTCGAGGAGGTGAACGAGCAGGCACGTACGGACTGGCTACCGGATCTCCAGGTCATCCTCTTCGGAGGCAAGGCAGCCCTGGCCTATTATTACGCCACGGTTCCAGCTCTTGCCGACGCTCATGGTTTTCAGCCTGTCGTCCGCATCAATGCCTACGAGATGCCTGGCGTGCTCCCGGTAGCCTCGAACGTCGATCTCTTCTTTGATACCTGGGCTCGCTACCTGGAGCGTCTGGTGGCCACGCCGGGCTACGAAGAGGACGGATTCTCGTCCCTGGTGTTCCCCTGGGATGTACCGGACCTCGTCGCGACGGATGCCCGGTTGGTGCGGTTGATGCGCGAGGCTCGCTTCGCCGAACTGACTGGCGAGGACGAGGACGCACGCAAGTGGGCGGCTCTGGTGCTGGAAGCTGCTGGCTCGGGTGGTTCCCGCTGATGCCGCAGAGGGCGCACTCGACGAAGGGGCGAGTTCGAGTCCTCTCGCCTCTTCCTGGTTGGTTTTCCTACTCCTGCTCTCCGGCCCGAGCGGCTGGAGAAGCTGTCCCAGGCGATGGGTGGTGTGTCGCTAGCCGAGGAGAACCTGTCTCCGGAGCTGGCCGCGGCCGTGAGCGACATCGCTCCCTCGTGTCGGAACTGCTCGTCGTACGCGCTCGTCTTCGAAGGTGGCCGCAAGGTGGTCACCATCGAGGTCAACGGCGGCAACGACTGCTGACCCCTCCCAGAGGGCCTCAGGCCGCCAGCGCGGCGGCCTCGGGCACCACGGCCTCGAGGTACTCGCGCAGCGCGCGCTCGACATCGGGCGGACGGTCGGTGCGGAACTGCTCTTGCTCGCGGATGGTGTTGAGGATGCTGCCCGCCTCGAACTCGTTGCCGAACTGCCCGACGAGCGCGTCCACGAACGCCTTGAAGTTCTCGGGCGGCACGCCCAACGCCTGGGCCCCCTCGGTGAAGGCGGTGAAGTAGTTCCCGATGCTGATGAGGTCCGGGTAGGCGCGGACGACCTCCTGCACCTGCTCGGGGCTCAGCCCCAGCTCCTGTAGTTCCGCGGCGTTCGCGTTGGGGTCCGCCAGCGCCCGGGCGACGTCCTCGGGCACGCCGGCCTGGAGCATCAGCTCGCGCTTCTCGTCGGCGATCATCCCCCGCTCGGTGATGTGCTTGAGGAAGTCACCCACCGCGGAGATGGCCAGCCCCGCCGCGTTGATGATTCCACCCACCGGCGCCAGCGGGGTCAGCTCCAGCGCGCTGCCGGCGATGCTCAGCATGTCCCCCGCCATGGAGACCAGCAGCGCCTTGTTGCCCGACTGGGCGTACTCGCTCTGATTTGACGCTCATGGCTGTACCCCGTCAGGCGGATGAGGATTTCCGGGCAGTCACTCCCGTCTCTTGATTATCGGGAGTTCTCACCGGGAGTTGCGTGGAAGACGCTCACCCGAAGCTGGCCACCTCGGTGAGGATGGCGCGGGAGGCGCGCATCACCTCGCCGAAGCGCGTCACTCCGTCCGCGCGCAGGCGCTTCGCCGCGTCGCTGGCCACGTATTGCTCCACCGCGTCCTGCCCGGTGAGTTCGTACTGTACCACGTAACGCACCCAGTCATCCGGAGCCTTCACCGTGTCCTTCCACAGTCGACAGCGGACGAAGCCGGGCTCGCATAGCACCTCGGGGATGTGAAGACCCTGCATCCACAGAAGCCAGTCGTGCTCGGCCTCTGGATGCACCTCGAGGGTGACGACGTAGAGGACCGGCTTCATCGCTGGCCCTCGCAGTCGGAGAGGGACAGGGCCGCGCTCGGCAGGGCGGCCACGGGCAGGTGGGAGTGGCGCATTTGCATTGGAGACTTGATACACCGGGACTCTACTCACTCCCAAACCCCTGGAGTCGCGCGCATGCCCTCGTCCCTGCCCATCCGCCGCGTCGTCCTCTACAAGCACGGAGTCGGTTACTTCGAACGCCGAGGAAAGGTGAGCGGCAACGAGACGCTCCACTTCGATTTCAAGGCGCGCGACATGAACGACGTGCTCAAGTCGATGACGGTGTTGGACCTGTCTGGCGGCTCCGTGTCGGCGGTGAGCTACGACTCCACCAAGCCGCTGGAGCAACTCCTCCAGGAGGCCACCATCCGGATTCCGGACGATGGCAGTCTCACCGCGCTGCTCGGGCAGATAAAGGGCGCGCGGGTGCGGGCCCGGGTGGGCGCGGAGCTGGTGGAGGGAGTGATTGTCGGCCTGCAGACCCTGGCGCTGGCCCAGGAGAAGACGGTGGTACACCGGCCCTTCCTGTCTCTGCTGGTGGGCGGGGCGCTGCGCAGCTTCGACCTGCTGGAGCTCGCGGAGGTGGCCTTCCTCGACGAGGCGGTGCGCAAGGATCTGGAGTTCTACCTCGCCACGGTGCTCTCCTCGTACAAGAAGGACACCAAGCGGCTGTCGGTGCTCACCGCGGGCGAGGGCGAGCGGGAGCTGTTCGTCTCGTACGTGCTGGAAGCGCCGGTGTGGAAGACGAGCTACCGGATTCTGCTGGAGGAGGGGGAGAAGCCGCTGCTCCAGGGCTGGGCGGTGGTGGACAACACCGGGGACGAGGACTGGAAGGACGTGGACCTGGCCTTGATCGCCGGACTGCCGGTGTCCTTCGTCCACGACCTGTACAACCCGCGCTACCTCAAGCGCCCCGTCGTGGAGGTGCGCACCGAGGCGGCCGCCGCGCCCGTCATCCCCGAGGAGGCCATGGAGGTGGCCGCGGAGCTGGAGGAAGGGGAAGAGGACTTCGGCGCGGCGCCGATGATGGCGGCCATGCCCATGGCCGCGCCGCCTCCTCCGGGGGCCCCGATGATGCGCAAGCGGGCCATGGCTCCCGCCCTCAGCCGCCGCGAGGCCGTGGAGCGGAGCGCCGCGGTGCGTACACTCACCAAGGAGGTGGGGGACCTCTTCGAGTACCGCGTGGACCACCCCGTCTCGGTACACCGCAACCAGAGCGCGCTGGTGCCCATCCTCCACCGTCCCTTCGAGGGCCGCCGGGTGCTGCTCTACAACCGCTCCACGCGCGAGAAGAACCCCATGGCCTGCATCGAGCTGAAGAACACCACCGGCCTGACGCTGGAGGGAGGCCCGGTGACGGTGACCGAGGCGGATACCTACGTGGGCGAGGCCATGCTCGACACCATGAAGCCCGAGGACCGGCGCTTCGTCCCCTATGCCGTGGAGCTGGGGTGCGTGGTGTCGGTGGAGGACCGGCAGGAGGAGGGGCCGGTGTTCCGCGCCGTCGTGCGCCGCGGGGTGCTGGCCATGGAGTTCTACAACCTGCGGCGCACCCTCTACACCGTGCGCAACAAGGCGAAGCGCGCGCAGACGCTCTACCTCGAGCACCCGCGCACCTCCTGGGAGCTGCGCGACACGCCGGAGCCGGCGGAGACCACCGACAACACCTGGCGCTTCAAGCTGGAGCTGGCCCCGGGCGCCTCCGAGGAGCTCACCATCACCGAGCGCTCTCCCGCCCAGCGCTCCTTCTCCCTGGTCGATGCCCGGGTGGAGCACGTGAGCGGCTTCCTCCAGGCCGGCTACATCGACGAGCGCATGGCCGAGGAGCTGCGGCACATGATGGTCCTGCGCGACAAGGTGGGGGCGCTCGCGCAGCAGGAGCGGCGCCTCTCCAACGAGCGCGCGCAGCTCTTCAAGGACCAGGAGCGCATCCGCGCCAACATCGACTCCCTCAAGAGCGGCGCCTCGCAGCGCGAGCTGGCCGAGCGCTTCGTCTCCAAGCTCAACGAGCAGGAGGATCGGCTGGAGGCCATCGCCCAGGAGCTGATGCGGCTGGAGAAGGAGAAGCAGGAGGCTCAGGAGGCCATGGAGCTCAAGCTCCAGTCCCTGGCCTTCACCGCCGACCTGAGCGCTCCGGACGGCAAGGGCTAGGAACGCCAGGTGGGCTCGGGCGTGGGGGCCAGCAAGCTCAGCAGCGCCGTTCGCTGCTCCCGCGCCATGTGTCGCCCCTCCGCAGTCAGCTCGTAGTACCGGCGCGGCCTCCCTCCGCGATCCGCCAGCGGCTCGCCCGTGAAGCTTCGCACCAGCCCCTCTCTCTCGAGCGCCTTGAGCGCGGGGTAGACCGAGCCCTCGTTCAGGAGGATCTGCCCCTTCGTCCGCTCTCGTACCTTCTCGATGATTTCCAGCCCGAAGCTCTGTCCGCTGGTGAGAACCGAGAGCATGGCCGTCCGCGCGGAAATCGGTGTATCCATTCTCCTGAGGCTACCTCGAACTTTGAGGTTTGC
>QKJM01001033.1 GCA_003249315.1 Archangium sp. | reverse complement strand
GCCGGTCGAGAAGCAGGTGCTCATCGTCTACGCGGCCACCAACGGCTTCGTGGACAAGTACGAGGTCTCGCAGCTCCGGAAGTACGAGGAGCAGCTCTACTCGTTCTTCGAGGCGAAGAAGGCCGACGTCCTGGAGACCATCCGCACCAAGAAGGTGCTCGACGACGACCTGAAGGCGAAGCTCAACGAGGCCCTGCAGGAGTTCGACAAAGCCTTCGTCGCGGACTGACCGCCGGAGAGTGTGACGGATGCCGAACCTCAAGGACATCAAGACGCGGATCGAGAGCGTCAAGAGTACGCAGCAGATCACCAAGGCCATGAAGATGGTCTCGGCGGCGAAGTTCCGGAAGGCCGAGGAGGCCATCGTCCAGAACCGCCCGTACTCCGACAAGATGCTCGAGGTGCTGTCGAGCCTGGCGCTGCGCACCGAGGAGGAGGCCCACCCCCTCCTGGAGCGGCGCGACCCGAAGAACGTCTGCCTCGTCGTCTTCACGTCGGACCGCGGGCTGTGCGGCTCCTTCAACGGGAGCATCCTGCGCAGCGTGGAGCGCTTCCTGCGGGAGAAGGGCGGGCAGTACGAGAGCGTGCGCCTCTATCTGGTGGGGAAGAAGTCGCGGGACTTCTTCCGCTCGCGCAAGGTGGAGGTGATCGGGGAGAAGGTGGAGCTGTTCGGCAAGGTCTCCTACGAGCAGGCCCAGGAGATCGGCCGCGAGATCGTCGACCGGTACACCAACCGGGAGCTGGATCTGGTCTACATGGTGTACAACGAGTTCCGCTCGGCCCTGTCGCAGCAGGTGGTCTACGACCGCCTACTCCCGGTGGAGCCGCTGCGGGTGGACCCGGAGACCTCCACCACCGAGTACCTCTACGAGCCCGACGGGGTGAGCATGCTCAACTGGGTGCTCCCCCGGTACGCGGACGTGCGCTTGTTCCGGGCGCTGCTGGAGAGCACCGCGAGCGAGCACGGGGCCCGGATGACGGCGATGGACTCCGCCACGAACAACGCCAGCGACATGATCGAGCGGCTGACGCTCAAGTACAACCGGGCGCGGCAGGAGACGATCACGAAGGAACTGATGGACATCGTCAACGGCGTGGAGTCCATGAAGTAGTCGCCCGACGACCTTTTTCGGCCGGGCCGTCCTGGGGACGCGCCCAGCCGTCCAGGAATGAGAAGACGCGGCCGGAACGCTAGAGGAGGCCAGAAGCCCATGAGCGAGAACGGGAAGGTTTCACAGGTCATCGGTGCCGTCGTGGACGTGACCTTCGAGGGCAAGCTCCCCGAGATCTACACGGCCCTGCGGGTCTCGAACCCCAGCATCTCGGACAAGGAGTGGAACCTGGTGCTGGAGGTTGCGCAGCACCTGGGCGAGAAGACGGTGCGGACCATCGCCATGGACTCCACCGAGGGTCTTGTGCGCGGGCTCCCGGTGCTGAACACCGGCGAGATGATCACCATGCCCGTCGGCCGCGAGGTGCTGGGCCGGATCCTCAACGTCGTCGGCGACCCCGTGGACGAGGCCGGGGAGGTGCCGACGAAGAAGCGGAGCCCCATCCACCGCCAGGCCCCGGAGTTCACGGAGATGAGCACCGAGATGCAGGTGCTCGAGACCGGCATCAAGGTGGTCGACCTCCTGGCCCCGTACCTGCGGGGCGGCAAGATCGGCCTGTTCGGCGGCGCCGGCGTGGGCAAGACGGTGCTCATCATGGAGCTGATCAACAACATCGCGAAGCAGCACGGCGGCTTCTCGGTGTTCGGGGGCGTGGGGGAGCGCACCCGCGAGGGCAACGACCTGTGGGTCGAGATGAAGGAGTCGGGCGTCATCGACAAGACGGCGCTGATCTACGGGCAGATGAACGAGCCCCCGGGGGCCCGCGCGCGGGTGGCCCTGTCGGCGCTGACCGTGGCCGAGTACTTCCGCGACGAGGAGGGGCAGGACGTGCTGCTCTTCATCGACAACATCTTCCGCTTTACCCAGGCGGGCTCCGAGGTGTCGGCGCTGCTGGGCCGGATTCCCTCGGCCGTGGGCTACCAGCCCACCCTGGCCACGGAGATGGGCGAACTGCAGGAGCGGATCACGACCACCTCCAAGGGGTCGATCACGTCGGTGCAGGCGATCTACGTCCCCGCCGACGACCTCACGGACCCGGCGCCGGCCACGGCCTTCGCGCACCTGGACGCCACGACGGTGCTCTCCCGGCAGATCGCCGAGCTGGGGATCTACCCGGCGGTGGATCCGCTCGACTCCACCAGCCGGATCCTCGATCCCCGGGTCGTGGGCGACGAGCACTACGCCGTGGCCCGGCAGGTTCAGGAGATCCTCCAGCGCTACAAGGACCTCCAGGACATCATCGCCATCCTTGGCATGGACGAGCTCTCCGAGGAGGACAAGCTGGTGGTGTCGCGGGCCCGCAAGATCCAGCGGTTCCTGTCGCAGCCGTTCTTCGTCGCCGAGGCCTTCACCGGCACCCCCGGCAAGTACGTGGCGCTGAAGGACACCATCCGCGGGTTCCAGGAGGTGGTGGAGGGCAAGCACGACGAGCTGCCCGAGCAGGCGTTCTACATGGTGGGCGGCATCGAGGAAGTGGCGGAGAAGGCCAAGCGGCTCGAGACGGCCGCCTAGGGCTCGGAGGGCTAGATGGCGCAGGACAAGATCCGACTGGAAGTCGTCACCCCCTCGCGTCAGCTGGTGAGCGAGGATGTGGCCGAGGTGACCGCTCCGGGCGTGGACGGCGAGTTCGGGGTCCTCACGGGCCACACGCCGTTCCTCACCATGCTCGGCGTGGGTGAGCTGATGTACAAGATCGGCTCCGAGGAGCGGTTCCTGGCAGTCCGGCGGGGCTTCGCCGAGGTGAAGCACGAGAAGGTGACGGTGCTGGCGGAGGAGGCCGAGTTCCCCTCCGAGATCGACCTCA
>QKJM01000689.1 GCA_003249315.1 Archangium sp. | reverse complement strand
CGCCGCGCCATCACCGCAATCCCCTGGAGCCGATGGGATGCGCTGCTCGACGCGCCAGCCCGCCCCTCCCTGGAGCGGGCCTTCCTGGCGGCCGCCTCCCATGGCGGGCGCCCGCGCCACCTCCCCCTCTGGCGAGGCGACCGCCTGGCGCATGAGCGGGCGACCCGGCGGGCCAGCCTTCCACGGTGACGCACCAAGACAGGTTTCAAGAGGGGGGCACCCCCTGCCCCTGGTTCAATAGAGGGAGTCCATGGCCGGAGAGAAGTACGACCCAGATTCCAATGTCGTCACCGAGACCGTGCCGCAGAAGAAGCTCAAGCGGCCGAGCCTCTACAAGGTGCTTCTGCACAACGACAACTACACGACCCGGGAGTTCGTGGTGGCCGTCCTCAAGGAGGTCTTCCACAAGTCGGAGGCGGATGCCGTGCAGATCATGCTGCACGTCCATTACAACGGAATAGGGGTGGCCGGCGTGTATACGTTCGAGGTCGCCGAAACGAAGATCAGGCTCGTGGAGGCCGCGGCTCAGGAGAACGGATATCCCCTGCGCCTCTCCATGGAACCAGAGGAAGGTTGAGAACGTGGCAGAACCGCTGATTGCCAAGGCACTGAGGGCCAGCTTCCACAACGCGCAGGAGGAGGCGCAGCGGATGCGCCACGAGTACCTCACGCTCGAGCACCTCCTGCTCGCGCTCACCCGGGACGCCCGCACCCGGGAGGTGCTCAAGGGCTGCGGCGCCAACATCAAGCGCCTCCAGGAGCGCCTGGAGTCCTTCCTCGAGGAGACGGTCGAGCGCCTGCCCGAGGGGGTGGAGGCGGACCCCCAGCCGACCATCGGCGTGGAGCGGGTGCTGCAGAATGCCGCCATCCACGCCATCTCCGCCGAGCAGAAGCACTTCGATGGCGGGGACGTCCTCGTGGCCATGTTCCGCGAGCAGGAGAGCCATGCCCTCTACCTGCTCGAGCAGGAGGACATCACCCGGCTCGATCTCCTCAAGTACATCTCCCACGGCATCACCAAGGAGGACTCCGAGTCCGAGGATGTGCCGAGCGAGATGCCCGCGGGCGAGGACGAGGAGGGGGAGAGCCCCCAGCGCAAGAGCCCGCTGGAGGCCTACACCACCAACCTCAACCTGGAGGCGAAGGAAGGGCGGATCGATCCGCTCATCGGGCGCGAGAAGGAGCTGGAGCGCACCATCCAGGTGCTCTGCCGGCGCCGGAAGAACAACCCGCTCTACGTGGGCGAGACGGGGGTGGGCAAGACGGCCATCGCCGAGGGCCTCGCGCTGCACATCCACGAGGACAAGGTTCCCGAGGCGCTGAAGGGCGCCACCATCTTCTCCCTGGACATGGGCGCGCTGCTGGCCGGCACCAAGTTCCGCGGCCAGTTCGAGGAGCGCCTCAAGGGCGTGCTCAAGGCCCTGAAGGACCACCCGGACGCCATCCTCTTCATCGACGAAATCCACACCATCGTCGGGGCGGGCGCCACCAGCGGCGGCTCCATGGATGCCTCCAACCTGCTCAAGCCCGCGCTGGCCAGCGGCCGGCTGCGCTGCATCGGCTCCACCACCTACCAGGAATTCAAGGCCTCCTTCGAGAGGGATCGCGCCCTCTCCCGGCGCTTCCAGAAGATAGAGGTGGGCGAGCCGTCGGTGGAGGACACCATCCTCATCCTCGAGGGGCTGCGCAGCCGCTACGAGGACCACCACGGCGTGACGTACGCGCCGGAGGCCCTGCGAGCGGCGGCGGAGCTGAGCGCCAAGCACATCAACGACCGCTTCCTGCCGGACAAGGCCATCGACGTCATCGACGAGACGGGCGCCGCCGAGCGGCTCAAGCCCGAGAGCCTGCGCACCGGCCACGTCGGCATGGAGGACGTGGAGGCGGTGGTGGCGAAGATGGCCCGCATCCCCGCCAAGAGCGTCTCCGCCAGCGAGGGACTCCAGCTCAAGAACCTGGAGCCCGAGCTCAGGCGTGTCATCTTCGGGCAGGACGCGGCCATCAAGTCGGTGGTGGACGCCATCAAGCTGGCGCGCAGCGGCCTGCGCGCGCCGGAGAAGCCCATCGGCAGCTTCCTCTTCTCGGGCCCCACGGGCGTGGGCAAGACGGAGCTGGCCAAGCAACTCGCGACGGTGCTGGGCGTGGAGTTCCTGCGCTTCGACATGAGCGAGTACTCGGAGAAGCACACGGTGAGTCGGCTCATCGGTGCCCCGCCGGGCTACGTGGGCTTCGATCAGGGCGGCCTGCTCACCGACGCCATCCGCAAGCACCCCTACGCCGTGCTGGTGCTGGACGAAATCGAGAAGGCCCACCCGGACCTCTTCAACATCCTGCTCCAGGTGATGGACCACGCGACGTTGACGGACAACAACGGCCGCAAGGCGGACTTCCGCAACATCATCCTCATCCTCACCACCAACGCCGGTGCGCAGGAGATGAGCACCAAGTCCATCGGCTTCGGGGAAAAGCAGGGGCCGGCGGATGCCTCGCAAGCGAAGAAGGCGGTCGAGCGCACCTTCACCCCGGAGTTCCGCAACCGCCTGGACGGCTGGGTCCTCTTCTCCGGCCTGCCGCCCGAGGTCATCCTCAAGGTGGTGGACAAGGAGGTGGGGCTCCTCCAGAAGATGCTGGACGAGAAGCGGGTGAAGCTGGAGCTGACGCCGGCCGCCCGAGGGTGGCTGGCCGAGCACGGGTACGATCCGGCCTTCGGCGCACGGCCCATGGCCCGGCTGGTGGACAACGCTCTGAAGAAGCCGCTGGCCGAGGCGCTGCTCTTCGGCGAGCTGAAGGATGGCGGCGTGGCCCGCTTCGACGTGGAGGGCGACGACCTGAAGCTCCAGAGTGTCCCCGCCCCGGAGTCCGCGCCCGCCGCCTGAGCCTCCCGCAACGAGAAGGGCCAGGAGGGAGGGACTCCCCT
>QKJM01000949.1 GCA_003249315.1 Archangium sp. | reverse complement strand
GGACGGCGAAGTGCTGCCTCTGGTGCAGGCGGATCGGGAACGGGTGCTCCAGGTCTTCTCCAACCTGTTGGGCAACGCGCTGAAGTTCACCCCTCCCGGAGGCACGGTAACGATGGGTGCCAGATGCGAGGGGGACGCCGTGTGCTTCTTCGTGCATGACACCGGCCCCGGCATTCCCCAAGAGGCGCTCGTCCACCTCTTCGATCGCTTCTGGCAGGCCCGACGGGGCGACCGCCGCGGGACGGGCCTGGGCCTCTACATCGCCAAGGGCCTCGTCGAGGCCCAGGGCGGGCGCATCTGGGCGGAGAGCGAGCCCGGCCAGGGCAGCACCTTCTTCTTCTCCCTGCCCATCGCCCACGGCGCGCCCGAGCACTATGGGAGCTCGCATGCCTCCACCTTCTGAGTGGAGTCCCAGGGCTCCCGTGACGCTCAGCTCCTCTCTTCCTTGTCCAGCAGGCGGCCCGCGAGGCGGATCAGATCCGTCTCCGTGACGATGCCCACCAGCCGGTCTCCGTCCTCCACCACCGGCATGCAGCCGATCTTGTTGTCCAGCATCTTGTAGATCGCTTCCCGGACCGCGCTCCGAGGCTTGAGCGTCTCCACGTCCCGGGTCATCACCGCCCCCACCGTGGGCATCGGCGTCCCCGGCGTCCGCTCGTACCGCGCCAGCGCTCGGATCAGATCCCTGTGGCTCACCAGCCCCACCAGCTTCCCGTCCTTCACCACCGGCAGGTGACGAATCTCGTTCTGCGACATCAGGTCGTCACCCCGGTCGAGGCTGTCATCCTCCTTCAAGGTGATGACGTCGCGAACCATCAGCTCCTCTACGTTCAGCATGGCTCCCTCCTTGTGTCCGGGGTTCTGGCTATCACCTCGAAGCGGTGAGCGCACCCTCGAGCGACACCTGGCTCGTTCGTGCCGGACCAGAAGGCCGTTCCCTGTTCGACACTCGGCGCGACGCGGCGGCTCGAACCGCCTGGCACCTCAGTGGCCCGAGTGCTCCGTCACCTGCGCCAGCGCCAGCATCAGCATCAGCCCCAGCCCCATCGCCACCAGGTTGCGCCCCGGCCTGTCCTTCCCGTGCCGGTTCACGTGCGGAAGCAGATCCGACACCGCGATGTACAGGAACGTCCCCGCCGAGAAGGCCATCACCCGCGCCGCCAGCGACTCGAAGCGCAGCACCGCGTCGAAGGCGAAGTACAGCCCCGCCCCCACCGGCACCATCAGCCCGTACAGCACCGAGTAGCCCAGTATCCGCTTCGTGCTGCTCCCCTCCGACTTGAGGATGGACGCCAGCGACAGCGACGAGGGCACCTTGTGCGAGGTGATCGCCAGGAACGCCATCAGCCCCACCCCCTCCTTCACCGCCGAGCCCAGCGCCACTCCGTCGAACAGCGTGTGTACCGACAGCCCCAGGAACGCCGTCAGCCCCAGCGACTTCCCGTGTACGTGTACCTCACACTCCGGCGGCTCCTCGCAGGCGTGCGTCAGCACGTACCGCTCCAGGACCAGCAGGAAGACGAAGCCCGCGGGAACCAGCGCGAACGCCATCCAGCCCCCACCGTGGTACGCCTCCGGCAGCATGTGGAAGAAGGCCGCGCCCAGCATCACCCCCGCCGCGAACGCCAGGAACGTCACCAGCCACGTCGGCTTCCGCGTCGCGACCACCGTCAGCGCTCCCAGCACGGCGCCCAGCAGGATGAAGAACGAATAGGAGGACAGGGCGACTGCGATCGGCGGCATGGGGGGCGCCACACCTAGCACAGTTTCCTCCTCGCGCCAGGGGGACAGCGTGCCCTGGGGTGGGATGAGGTAGGACACCAGTTGTAGACGTCTACAACGTCACCTGCCCCGGGTGCTCACCGCTTCCTCTTGGCCCAGCAGCGGACCAGGATCTGCCGCCAGGCGTGCGCGAGGACCCCGGGCACATGAGGCCCGTCTCCCTACGACGCGGGAGCCCGTAGAGCCCCGCTCATTGGGTAGTCAGGGCAACTGGCGATCCTCTGGGGCGGTTGTGCTTCCGATGGGGCGCCTCTCATGACGAAAAAAAATCGCGTAGCCATGAGTCCCGATACCGGTGCGAAGGACAACGGAGGCAGCTTCGTCTCCACTCGGCACCAGGAGTCCCCCCCCGCACGAATGCGACAGTCCCCCTTCTGGGGCCCCCTGGCCCTCATCGTGCTCGTCTTCCAGACTGGGTGCGCCACGGGCCTGCCTCCGGGGGGCCATGTGGTGGCCAGCAACCTCCGCTACCGACCACTGACGCCACCGCCGGCCCCCATGGAGAAAGCCTCCTCGACTTTGGATGTGGAACTCGCGGGGGCGGCGGTGTGCGAGGTGGCGTTCATGGAGCCGGGCACAGGGGCCGCTCGGCCCGTGCCCATCCACCCGGCCGAGTACAAGCAGACCCTCCAGCGACTCGCGAGGGACGCGCGGCTGACGGGGACACCCTCACAGGCGGCCCGGGAGCTGTTGGAGACGTTGCGGCAGGAGCAGGAAGTCGAGCGCGTCAGCATGAGCGGACACTGGGAGGCGGAGAGCTACCGTGGCCGGGTGTACTCGCTGGTTCCGGTGGAGCAGACGGGAGCCGTCCCCCTCACCCCCGAGGCGGAGGAAGCCCTGCGGGGCAAGTACCTGGGGTGGTGTGCGACGCAGGGCGGGGGCGATTGTTTGAGCCTGCTGGACGATGGGCCCTACCTGCGCGCGGATGACCGGAGGACGCTGGCGCTGGCCCTGTCCCTGGGCTCGGTGCTGGATGAGACGCGCGAGGCCCTGGCGCGCGAGCTGCTGGACTACCGGGCGCTGGTGGGCATGCTGGTGTGGACGGTGGGCATGTACCTGGCGCTCTGGCTGGTGCCGGAGCCCACCACCAAGGCGCTGGCCGCGACGCTCACCGTGATTCTGGTGGGGTGGCTGGGGCT
>QKJM01000492.1 GCA_003249315.1 Archangium sp. | reverse complement strand
GCCCCTCAGCGCGAGGCCGAGATGATGCGCCGGGCCTCCCAGGAGGTGCTGCGCCCCTTCGAGCTGGTCACCGGCCCACTGCTGCGCACCACCCTGCTGCGGCTCTCGGAGAGCGAGCACGTGCTGGTGCTTTGCATGCACCACATTGTCTCCGACGGCTGGTCCATGGGCGTGTTGGTGCGCGAAGTGGCGGCCCTCTACGAGTCCTTCACCCAGGGCCAGTCCTCGTCCCTGTCCAAGCTGCCCCTGCAGTACGCGGACTACACCCTCTGGCAACGGGAGTGGCTCCAGGGTGAGGTGCTGGAGGAGCAACTCTCGTACTGGAAGCAGCAGCTCGCCGGAGCCCCCGCACAGCTCGAGCTTCCCACCGACAGGCCTCGTCCCCCCGTCCAGGGCTACCGCGGTGCCAGCCTCCCGGTGCGCGTCTCCCGCGAGCGGTGGGAGGCGCTCCAGGCGCTCGCCCGCTGTGAGGGCGTCACCCCCTTCATGCTCCTGCTGGCCGCCTTCCAGACTCTGCTGCACCGCTACTCCGGCCAGGAGGACATCTCCGTCGGCTCGCCCATCGCCGGTCGCAACCGCGCCGGCCTCGAGGGCCTCATCGGCCTCTTCATCAACAACCTGGTGCTACGCACGCAACTGGGCGGCAACCCCTCCTTCCGCGAGCTGCTCTCTCGCGTGCGCGAGGTGACTCTCGGCGCCTATGCCCACCAGGAGGTGCCCTTCGAGAAGCTGGTGGAGACGCTGCAGCCCGTGCGCGACATGAGCCGCTCTCCCCTCTTCCAGGTCATGCTCATCCTCCACCCGGACCCGCTGCCCGGCTTCCGCCTCCCGGAGCTGGCTCTGCGTGGCGTGGAGTTGGAGAGCCGCACCTCCAAGTACGACTTCACCCTGCAGCTCGGCGAGTCTGCGCAGGGGCTGGTGGGCACGCTGGAGTACGCCACCGACCTGTATGACGCCGCCACCGCGGCCCGCCTGGTGGAGCACCTGGACGTGCTGCTGGAGGGCGTGCTGGCCCACCCCGAGGCGCCCCTCTCCGAGCTGCCCCTGCTGCCCGAGGCCGAGCGCCTCATGGTGGTGGAGACGTGGAATCGCGCCCTGCCCTCGCCGGTGGTGGACGTGGCCCTGCACCAGCTCTTCGAGCGTCAGGTGGAGCTCACCCCGGAAGCCACCGTCCTCGTCTCGGGCACCCGACGCCTCTCCTACCGGCAGCTCGAGGAGCGGGCCAACCAGCTCGCCTGGCACCTGCGCTCTCTGGGCGTCGGCCCGGAGGTGCCCGTGGCCCTGTGCCTCGAGCGCACCGAGCTGCTCCCGGTGGCCCTCTTCGCCATTCTCAAGGCCGGCGGCGCCTACATGCCGTTGGATCCCTCCTGGCCCACCCAGCGCCTCGCCTTCACCCTCGAGGACTCGCGCAGCCCGCTGCTGCTCACCCAGCGCTCGCTGGTACCACTGGCCCAGGAGCTGAACGCCCCCCATCTGGTGCTGCTGGACGAGCCCGAGGCCTTCTCGCACCACCCCACCTCGCGCCCTCCCTGCCTCAACGAGACGGGCCACCTCGCCTACCTCCTCTATACCTCCGGCTCCACCGGCCGCCCCAAGGGCGTCGCGCTCGAGCACCGCAGCGCCGTGGCCTTCGTTCGCTGGGCTCTGGACACCTTCACCCCGGCGCAGCTCGCTGGCGTGCTGGCCTCCACCTCCGTCTGCTTCGACTTGTCCGTCTTCGAGCTGTTCGTCCCCCCGGCTTGCGGCGGTTGCATCTACCTCGCCGACGACGCGCTGGCCCTGCCTTCCCTGCCCGCCGTCTCCGAGGTGACGCTCATCAACACCGTGCCCTCCGCCATGGCCGAGCTGGTACGCCAGGGCGTCGTGCCCCACACGGTGCATACCGTCAACCTGTGTGGAGAGCCGCTCTCCGCGCCGCTGGCCCAGGGCATCCACGCCGCCGCCTCGGTACAGGTGCTCTACAACCTCTACGGCCCCACCGAGGACACCACCTACTCCACCTGGACGGCCGTCCCTCCCGGCGACACCTCGACGCCCCACATCGGCCACCCGCTGCCCGGCACCCAGGCCTACGTGCTCGACGCACGGCTGCGTCCGGTGCCCATTGGCGTCCCCGGAGAGCTGTACCTCGGCGGCCTGGGCCTGGCCCGTGGCTACCACGGCCGCCCCGAGCTCACCGCAGAGCGCTTCGTCGCGGACCCCTTCTCCTCCACTCCCGGCGCCCGCATGTACCGCACCGGCGACAGGGTTTACTGGCGCGCCGACGGCCAGCTCGAATTCCTCGGCCGCGTCGACTTCCAGGTGAAGCTGCGCGGCTTCCGCATTGAGTTGGGCGAGGTGGAGTCCGTTCTTCTCCAGCACCCCTCCGTGCGCGCCGTGGTGGCCATGGCTCGCGAGGACGTGCCCGGGAACAAGCGCCTGGTGGCCTATGTGGTGCCCCAGGACGGCCAGGCTCTGGACGTGGCCTCCCTGCGTGCATTCCTGAAGGAGAAGCTGCCCGAGTACATGGTGCCTTCGGCCTTCGTGGCGATGGAGTCCTTCCCGCAGACGCCCAACGGCAAGGTGGACCGCAAGCAGTTGCCCGTGCCCGAGGTCTCCGGGCTCGCCACGGGCCACGAGTACGAGCCGCCGCGCACCCCCACCGAGGAGCTGCTGGCCACGCTCTGGGCCCAGGTGCTGCAGGTGCCTCGCGTGGGTCGCCAGGACGACTTCTTCTCGCTCGGCGGGCACTCGCTGCTGGCCACCCAGGTGGTTTCCCGCATCCGCTCCGCCTTCGGCGTGGAGCTGCCCCTGCGCTCCCTCTTCGAGTCCTCCACCCTCGAAGCGCTCGCCTCCCTCCTGGACGCCGCGCGCCAGGGACAGGCCTCCAGTCTCCCTGCTCCGCGCCGCGTGGAGCACTCGGGCCCACCGCCCCTCTCCTTC
>QKJM01000444.1 GCA_003249315.1 Archangium sp. | reverse complement strand
GTCGGGTAGAGTGGAGATGGAGGTTCTCATGCACGCCGTCTCCACTCCCCGCGTCAAGGTCTGCTGCATCTCCAGCATCGACGAGGCCCGGGCCGCCATCCGGGCCGGCGCCTCGGCCCTGGGCCTGGTCTCCTCCATGCCCAGCGGCCCCGGCGTCATCTCCGACCAGCTCATCTCCGAGATCGCCGCCGCCGTGCCGCCCCCCATCGCCACCTTCCTGCTCACCAGCAGCCAGGAGGCCAGCTCCATCATCGCCCAGCAGCGGCGCTGCCGGACCAACACCGTGCAGCTCTGCGACAGGCTCACCGCGGGCTCCTACGCCGACCTCCGCGGCGCCATGCCCGGCGTGTCGCTCGTCCAGGTCATCCACGTCACCGGCCCGGAGTCCCTCGACGAGGCGCTCGCCGTGGCTCCCCAGGTGGATGCCCTGCTCCTCGACTCGGGCAACCCATCCCTCGAGGTGAAGGAGCTGGGCGGCACCGGGCGCGTCCACGACTGGAGCGTCAGCCGACGCATCCGCGAGCAGGTGGAGGTCCCCATCTTCCTCGCGGGCGGCCTGCGGGCCGAGAACGTGGGCGAGGCCATCCACGGCGTGGGCGCCTTCGGGCTGGACCTGTGCAGCGGCGTGCGGACGGACGGAAGGCTGGACGAGGCGAAGCTGACGCGGTTCTTCGCCCAGGTGCGCACGGCTGCCTCCTCCCCGTGACGCGGCGGCGTCTCCGCAGCTTGCCAGGAGACCCTGGCTTCGACAGCGCCGTCTATCGCACCTGCAACCACCCTCCTCTCGACTCCCGCGGCAAGGGCTGGCACTGTACCGCCATCGCCGAGGATTTGACGCCGAGGGGGTGCCGCCCGGACCTCCGTGCATTGTAGCCTCCGCGGTCGCGAGGGAGGCGACATCACGGGCGACCGGAATCTGTCATGAGTCACGAGTCCAACACGGGGGAGCCGCCATACGACGCGGAGCAGGATCTGCAACGCCGCTTGAGCCTGGCCACCCCCGAGCACACGACCCGCGGCTTCCTCTTCACCTCCACGCTGCGCACGATCCAGGAGCTGGGGCAGGACGAGGCCCTGGTCAGGGAGTGCCTGTCCACCACCGGACAGCCGACGTTCCTGGACTTCTTCAACTACCCCACCAGCATCCTGCTGAAACTGCTCGCCGCCGGGGCGCAGGCCCTGGGCCCCAGGTACGGGAGCTTCGAGGAGGCCCTGCGACAGATTGGCGCCAAGGCCGGCGAGCACTACATGGAGACGCCCATTGGCCGCTCCGCGCGACTCATCGCCGGGGGCGATCCCAAGCAGTTCGCGAGCACCCTGCAGTCACTCTATGCCGTCGTCCTCAGCTATGGAGAGCCCACGGTGACCTGGCAGGGCACGGGGCATGGCCTGGTCTCCCTCCAGCGCAGCTTCATCCCGCCCCCCTTCCACGAGGGCGCGGCCCTGGTGATCGCCAGGATTCTGGGCATCGAGCGATTGCAGGTCCGCGGGCACGCGGTGGGGGCGCTCGGCATCGAGCTGGAGCTCACCTGGCTGTTGTAGGTGCTCACGGAGTTCGTGGGCGGACGCGCGCCTTCCACGCCGCCTGCGTGTAGTCCACCACCGACAGCAGCGCCGTCAGTCCCGTGGCCAACACCAGCGGCGCCACCAGTACCGGCGCCACCAACACCGCCAGCAGCGCCGCGAGTTGCAGGGTCGTCACCACCTTCCCCAGCATCCGCGCCTTGAACTCCACCGGACGCAATCGCGGCATCGCCTTCGCCACCAGGAAGCCCACCGCCGTCGCCACGTCACGCAGCAGCAGCAGCACGAAGGCCCAGGGCGCCAACCACCCCTGCACCAGGAGCGTCACCAGCGCCACCACCACGAAGCCCCGGTCCGCGAGCGGATCAATCAGCGCGCCCCACCACGTCGCCAGATCCTTGTGACGGGCAATCCACCCGTCCAGGAAGTCCGTCAGCCCCGCCCCCACCACCAGGGCCACCCGCCACCACACGTCCTCCACCAGCACGAAGGCCGCCGCCATCGGCAGCCGCGTCAGGGACAGCGTGTTGAGGAGCACGAGGCTCGTCCGGCGACGCATACCGGAGAAAGCTAGGGACGCGCTCCCCACCTCGCAGGCCTGGGAGCCACCTCCTCCCGGCCGCCCTCCGCTTCCCAGGCTGCTCGCCCGGACTCCGGGCCTCCAGGCCCTCGCGTGCCTTGACCCTGGCGAAGCAATGGTGGCGAAGTACCGCCTCCCCGATACACCGCTGGAGAAAACATGACTTCCTCCTCGCTCCCCAGACTCGTCCTGTGCGAGCTGGGCGAGACCGGCCTCCCCGACCTGGAGAGCTTCTCGCCCTTCTGCCTCAAGGTTCACCGCGGACTGAAGTACCTGGGCCTGCCCTACGAGCGTCGCCACGGCCTGCCCGCCAGCTTCAAGAAGTACAACCCCGCCGGCCAGGTCCCCGTGCTGCTCGTCGGCGACTCCGAGGCCGTCCCCGACTCCACCGACATCCTCCAGCGGATTCAGCAGCTCGCCGGCCGCACCTTCCTCGAGTCGGCGGATCCAAAGCTCGCCGCCGAGGCCCTGCTGTGGGAGGAGTTCGCCGACACCAGCATCGCCAACTTCCTCGTGGCCACGCGCTTCGGCGACGAGCGCAACTGGAGCAACGTGCGCGAAGCCTTCTTCGCCCAGGTTCCCGGTCCGCTGCGGGGGCTGATCTCCAGCGCCATCCGCAGGCGCGTCGTCAGCGGACTGGTGGCCCGCGACGTCTGGCGCGCGGGCCCCGAGGCCTGCTGGCGGCGCTTCTCCGAGTTGCTCGACACGCTGGAGGCCCGCGCCCCCGAGGACGGCTTCTGGCTCGGTTCCTTCTCGGGGGCGGACCTCGGGCTGTTCAGCATGCTGCACAACTTCCGCATCCCGCTCACGCCGTGGCAGG
>QKJM01000824.1 GCA_003249315.1 Archangium sp. | reverse complement strand
CTTCTCCCCGGGCGACGAGCTTCTGTTGATGAGCGTGGGCGGAGGGCTGTCCTTCGCCATGCAGCACTGGGTGATGCGATGAAGGAGGAGCCGGGCATGGAGGTGCTGGAGCGGATCGGCCGGGCGTTGCGCGCCGCCGG
This sequence comes from Archangium sp., assembly GCA_003249315.1. Taxonomy (GTDB): domain Bacteria; phylum Myxococcota; class Myxococcia; order Myxococcales; family Myxococcaceae; genus QKJM01. The sequence goes on along the minus strand of QKJM01000824.1, from coordinate 2,787 downwards.
AATGGAGACGCTGCCCGAGGACGTGCATGAGGACCTGGCCGTCCATGGCATGGACAGCCTGATGATGGTCCTCTCGGTGGCCGAGTTGGAGAAGGAGTTCGGCCTGCGGATTTCCGCCCAGGCGTTCTCGGAGGAGTCCTTCCTGACGCTCCACGCGTTGGACGGCTTCATGAAGAGCCTGGGAGCCCGATGAGGGTGCTCGTCACCGGAGGCAGCTCGGACCTGGCGCGCTCCATCGTCCGGCGCCGGCTCGAGCTGGGGGACGAGGTCATCGTCACGGCCTCGTCCGCGGCCTCGCTGGAGAAGACACTGGCGGCCTACGAGCGCGAGGAGCTGCGGGTGAGGGGTCTGGTGTTCGATCTCTCCGCCCCCCAGGCCTCCGAGGTGGAGCTGGACGCGCTGCGGGAGGAGGGCCTGCAGGCGCTCGTCCTCAACGCGTGGACCCGGAGGCCGCCCACCCACCGCTTCCACGAGCTGTCCCACGAGGCGGTGAGCGCGGACGTCCAGGCCAACGTGCTCGGCAACGTCTGGCTCGTGCAGCGCATGCTGCCCGGCATGGTGGAGGCCCGCTTCGGGCGCATCGTCTTCATCTCCAGCGTGTCCACCGTCAGCGGGGCGGGCCGCTATGGCAGCTATGTCCTCTGCAAGTCGGCGCTGGAAGGGCTCATGCGCAACCTCGCCGTGGACTACGGCGAGTTCAACGTGCTCGCCAACACCGTGCGGCTCGGCATCTTCAAGACCTCGCGGACCCGGAAGTACTGGTCCCGGCCCAGGTACGTGGAGCGGATGAGCGCCATCATCCCCCAGGCGACCCTGGGCGAGCCGGAGGACTTCGGGCCGGTGTTGGATCCGCTCCTCGCCTCGCGCCAGTACATCAACGGCGCGGTGCTCGACGTCAGCGGAGGCATGCCAATGATTCGTCTCGAGGGAGTCCTGCGACCATGAGTTTCTTCAAGCCAGCGCACCCGGTGTATCTGGTCGGGCCGACGTCCTACCTGCCCGAGCGGGTGATGACGAACGAGGCGGTGCTCGAGTGGATGGGGGTGGAGGTCCGAGCAAGCTGGCTCTCGCACCGGACGGGAATCCAGGAGCGGCGGTGGGTGGAGGAGTCGCAGGCGTGCAGCGACCTGGCCCTCGCCGCGGCCCATCGCCTCTTCGAGCAGCACGGCGTGGAGCGCCAGCGCATCACCCAGCTCGTGCTGGCGACCATCTCGGGAGACTTTCCATCTCCGCCCACCTCTCCGCTGCTGCTGCCGGGGCTCGGGCTGGAGGCCATTGGCGTGTTGGACCTGGGCGCGGCCTGCGCGGGTTTCGCCAGCGGCCTGTACACCTGTGCGAGCTTCACCCTGGCCACGGGCGGGGACCAGTTGCTGATTGCATCGGAGATCCGCTCCAAGTTCCTCAACAAGAAGGATCTGGCGACGGCGGCGATCTTCGGCGACGGCGCGGCGGCGTGTCTGGTGACGCGGGAGCCGGCGGGCGCCAGCTTCCAGCTCCTGGCCACGGAGCTATCGGCGGACAGCTCGGTGGCGGACATCATCGCCATCCGCGCCGGTGGCTCCCGGCTGCCCTCCCACCTCAACCCGGAGGAGGACCAGGCCTTCCTGAAGATGCAGAAGGGCGCCACCCTCTTCATGAAGGGGGTGGACCTGATGTCCTCCAGCGCCGAGTCCCTGCTGCGGCGGCTGGGAATGACGGTGGAGGAGGTGGACTGGGTGGTTCCGCATCAGGCCAACCTGCACCTGGTGCGAGCCACCACGGACAAGCTCGGCGTGGCGCGGGAGAAGGTGGTGGAGACGGTGCAGTTCACCGGCAACACCTCCGGGGCGAGCGTGGGCATTGCCCTGGCCCACCTGCGGGAGAACCTGCCCCTCAAGCCGGGGCAGAAGGTGCTCCTGGTGTCGGCCGGAGCGGGCGGCTCGTCCGCGTGCGCGCTGCTGGAGAGCCGGTAGCGCGCATGGCCCGGCGGCCTACGCCAGGGGCCGCCCCGTCTCGAGCAGCTCGGCGAGGAGATGTCGCTGCAGCTTCCCGTTCACGTTGCGCGGGAGACGTTCCACGGTGAGGTAGCGGGAGGGGATTTTGTGCGGGGAGAGGAGCTCGCGCAGGGCGAGCTTGAGGTCTCTCGCGCGCCCGGGGGCGGCGTCCGGGCGCGGCACCAGGAGCGCCACGAGGGTGGTGCCGTACAAGGCGTCCGCCTGCCCGAGGACGGCGGCGTCCTCGATACCCGGCAGGGAGCGGAGCGCCGCTTCCAGCTCCGACGGGCCGATGCGCTCCCCGCCCACCTTGAGCAGCTCGTCGTTGCGCCCGAGCACCGTCACGAGACCATCGGGGGCGAGCCGGGCGAAGTCGCCCGTGTGCAGCCAGCCGTCGTGGAGGCGCTCCGCCGTCGCCGCCTCGTCGCCGAGGTAGCCGAGCATCACCTGGTCACCCCGGAAGCAGAGTTCCCCGCTGTCGGTGAGCTTCACGGAGAGGCCTTCGACGGGGTAGCCCGTCGCCGAGGAGAAGAAGGCGGGGTGATCGCTTCGCAGGCAGAGGGCGCGAGGCGACAGCTCCGTCTGGCCGTAGTTGGTGTAGAGGCGCGCTCGGGGGAAGAACTCCTGGAGGCGCTGCCGGAGGGGCACGCTCAGGGGCGCGCCCGCGGACACCACGTGGGAGACCTCCGGGAAGCTCGCGCTCCCCAGCAGCCGCGGCAGCGTCTCGTAGTGGGAGGGGACGCCGCTGACCATGCCCCGCAGCTCGCCGGACTCGGCCAGGGACTTGAGCTCGACGAGGTTGCCCACCAGCCGC
>QKJM01000693.1 GCA_003249315.1 Archangium sp. | reverse complement strand
GGAGTGCGATAGATAAGGTTTGGTGAACGATCGGAAAACCAGAGCATTTCCGGGCCAGGAGGAGGGAGCCCGGTCGTGGGCGCACGCGAGGTTCCGCGGGCGGTTGCCGGCGGCGGGGGGCTGGAGGAGGGTGGAGTCCGTGCGGGGAGGGCACGTGATGAGTGACGAGCAGGGCTGGAGGCCGGTGGAGGGCACGTTGGGGCTGGGTGGCGCAGAGGGTGGCACCATCGTCCGGGACGAAGAGCACCCGGCGGGGTTGCGCCTCACGCTGGAGGAGGACGTGGAGCGCTCGTTCCACGCGGTGACGTGTGGGATTGCCGGGTGGTTGGTGCATGCGCGCCACTTCGGGAGCGCGGCGGAGGCCGAGGCGGCGTGGGACGAGATGAAGCCCGCGCTGGTGGAGCTGGCGATGCAACTGCCCGCGACGCGGGGGCACGGGTATGAGCCGGCCACGCGCGAGGCGGGGGTGAAGCTGGGGGCCTTCCTGGCGCGTCATCCCTGAGGGGAGAACGCACGATGGGGAGGGCTACAGGCCGCTCTCGTCCTTCTTGGGAGGGGGTTGCTGGCCCTTCTTCGCCTGCTCGCGCATCTGCCTCATGTGTTCCCGCATCGCAGCTTGCTGCTGCTCTCGCCTCGCCGCCCGCTCGAGCATGGCCGGCGTCGGGGGAGGCTTGGGCTTGGACCTGGGCTTGGACCTGGGCTTGGGCTTGGGCTTGGGCGCTTCGGGCTCGAGCTGGACGTCGGGCTGCACCTCGTCCATGACGGAGAACTCGGGCACGTCCGCTTCCTGGAGCTGCTCCACCTGGGAGATCTCGTCGCGTTGCACGGGCGAGAGCAGCAGGGACTCCAGATGGGCGCTGTTGGGGATCTCCCGATTGTTCACGATCACCCCCGCGGCCATCTGATCCGGGGAGACGTAGTCCTCGGGCGCGATGACGTCCACGGGAGACATGTCCATGTGGATGTTGAAGACGCTCTCGTCCGGCAGGCGGCCCCCGCCGCCGAACTCCTTGGAGCCGCCGAAGCCCGCGGCGACCTGGGGGTCATACGAGACGGACTGGGAGATGGCCTCGTTGCCCAGGCGGCGCCCGGTCCGGGCGTTCTGCGTCGTGATGCGGTTCTGGTACGACTGGTACAGCCTGCTCTCGTACTGCGTACGGGGCAGACCCGTGGCCTCGGTCCAGGGCGGCTGGGTGGCCAGGAACTCTTCCCGCGACATCCTCTGTTCCAGGCGCCCCCTGCTGCGCTCCCCCTTGTTGACCCGGTGCAGGATGATGTCGGAGACGGACTTGTCGAAGGCCTCGTCGAGCTCGGGCAGGGTGGTGCGCTGGCCACTCACGAGCTGGCGGATGATGCCAGGGTTCGAACGCGCGTCCCGGCGCGCTTCGCTCATTACCTCGCTGCGATGTGCCTGCAACGTCCGGGTGACGATGGGGCTGAGCCCCGGCCGCTGATCCACCTGGCCCGACTGCTCGCGCTGTTGCTGCTCCTGGTGCAGTTGCGTGCCGAAGGCGTTCTTGAGCTTCAGGCCGCGGTAGACGGGCCGGCCCTGCTCGCGCTTGAGCTTGTTGGCGTACTCGTCGCGCAGTCGGAAGGCGTCGTCGCTGGTGGTGGTTCCCCCCCCGGACTGCTGCATGCGCTCCGTGGCGAACTGGTGGAAGCCGTCGAAGTGCGAGCGGGACATCAGGCCGGGATCGACCAGGAGGCTCTCGAACCCGGGCCCCAGCGCGCGCAACCGCTGGAGCCTGTCGGTGCCCATGGCACCGAGCCTGCGCGCGGCGTACGCCTCATGGCCGTCCACGTCGATCTGCGACGCCGCGTACCGCATCGCCTCGGACCGGCTCTGCGTCTCGAAGGCGTTGTTGACCGAGAGGCGGCGCAGGTCGGGCGAGAGGCCCTGGAGCTGCTGGAGCATCGCCCCGCGCCGCCGCACCTGCTGGGCATCCGCCTCCTCGGGCGCGTGCCTGCGCCCCCGCAGCTCCGCCATCACCGCGTGATGATTGCGCCGCGCCGCCTGCTCCTGCTGTTGCTCGCGTACGAGCCGGTTCGGCTGGAGGGGCCCGTCCGGAGCCATCTGGATGCCGTCCAGGTCCTGGTAGGGGAGGTCACCGAGCTCCTCCACGTCCAGGTAGTGCGAGGGCTTGTCCTTCCAGGGCGGCCGGTCCCCATGGCCGCCGCTGCCCGCCGCCATCGAGCCCACGGGGGAGTGGACCGGAATCTCGGAGAACTCGAAGTGCGGCTGCTTGCCGGAGGTCACCGGAGGTTTCGGCTCGAAGCTGAAGCTGGAGCCGCCGTCCAGTTGCTTCGACACGGGCTCCTTCGAGCGGGGAAGGACGAGGGGGGGCTTGAGGTCCTTTGAGGGCATCGCGGGCTCCCGGGCGCACCCGCGCGGCGGGGAGTCCACCTCGAGGCGCTGGACGAAGTGTGACAGACGGAGGCGCCTCTGCCTACCCAGCCCTCCCGCCCGAGCGGCCCCCCACCGGAGCGCCAGCGGAGGCGCTCCTGGGTCGGATGAAGGGCTCCTTCTCTCGGAATGGACCCTGTTCCTTGCTTGCCGGAAGGCAGCCTTCCTCCGGACAATCCCGCCTCCGGGGCGTCCCGGGACTCACAGGGAGCGGAGGGGCAGCATGAAGAAACTGGAGAACAAGGTCGCCATCGTCACGGGTGGGGGCAGCGGCATCGGTGCAGCGGCGGCGAAGCTGTTCGTGGAGCAGGGCGCGAAGGTGCTCATCGTGAGCCGCAGCGAGGAGAAGCTGCGCAAGACGATGCAGGACGTGAACCACGAGGACATCAGCTACGCGGTGGCGGACGTGTCGAAGGTGGAGGACACGCAGCGTTATGTGCGGCAGGCGGTGGAGCGCTACGGCGGCATCGACGTGCTGGTGAGCAACGCGGGCACCGAGGGTCCCTACAAGCACATCCTCGAGC
>QKJM01000957.1 GCA_003249315.1 Archangium sp. | reverse complement strand
CCGCACCTCCAGGCGGTAGTCCTTGTCATCCGCCCAGTTGGTGCCGTCGTCCTGCACGAGGAAGTAGTAGCGCAGGGTGGCCCCGTGCGGAGGCACCGGCAGGGCGCCCTCGAAGTTGTGGAGCTGGGGGAAGTACTGGGACTCCTCGCGCGAGGAGTGGACGCACAGCGGCGGACTGTGGCCGCACCAGGCATTCACCAGGTCGCGCGCCGCCGTGTCCTGACCGTAGCCCTTGGGGCACAGGTCCGCGCGCGTGGCACAGTCGGTGGCGGTGGCGCCCTGCACCTCGGTGAAGACGCGCACCAGTCGGTCCATCACTCCGGGCAACGGTGGGAAGCGCCCGCCCGTCGCCAGCGGCACCAGTCGGTAGTGCAGCACCGTGGGCACGCCGGAGGCCGGCAGGTCCACCGCGTACCAGTCCTTGTCCGGCACCGAGCCCAGGCGCCCGGTGAAGGTGAGCGGCGCTCCTCCCGGAGAGCCCGCCAGCGAGAGCACCCGAGCCCGCAACAGCTCGTCATTGTCGGTGGCTCCTTCGTTCGGGTCCGCCTCGTCCAGCACCCGCACCTCCAGCGTGTACTGCTGGCGCAGGTCTCCCGGAGGAATCTCGCTGGAGTTGGCGCTCTGGTACGCCAGCACCCGTACCCGCCACGTGCCCGCCGTCTGAACCCGACGCGCGGAGGCCAGGTCCACGGCCAGGATGTTGTTGAGGGCCCGCTCCTCGTCCTCCGCGGTCCCGTCCGGCCGCAGCAGGTCGTACGAGAGCCGGAAGGGCGGCGGCGGCTCGGGCGAGAGGCTGGGCGCCGTCAGCCGCACGTAGGCAATCTTCCCGCGCGCCAGCTCGAAGGAGAACTGGTCCACGTCCCCCTTGGTGGCCAGGTACCCGGTGGCGCTCCCCACGAGGACGCCGCCCTGGTCCGCCAGCGCCAGCGCAGTGGGCGTGGTGTCGTTGGGCTCGTTGGCGTCCGGGTTCTCCAGCACCTCCACCTTCAGGAAGTACGGAGCGCGCGTGTCGAAGGCGGGACGGCTGGGAATGGCCGGCTCGTCCCCCAGCAGCAGCAGCAGACGCGCGCCGGGCTCGCCGAAGGGGACGATGATTTCGACCGGCTTCGGCGCCCCCTGGCCATGCGCGTCCACCTGGCGCTCCGCCACCGCCTGCTGCCCGTCCTCGCGCAGGAGGCTGACGGACAGGTTCACCGCGGTGCTCTGCACGGAATAGCCCGCCTGGACGCGCAGCAGCGAGCGAGGCCCCAGCGAAGCCGGCATCCGCACGCTGTACCAGTCCTTGTCCCCGGGGACGGAGATGTAGCGCCCCACCATCTCGCCGAGTGCCAGCTCGCACTCGGGCAAGGTGAGCGCCTCCTCGGCGGAGTTGCAGAGGTCGGGAATCTCCTGCGAGCCCGCATCCGGCGAGCCCGTGCCCGGCGAGGGACAGGCGGCGAGCACGAGGAGCGCGAGCGGCAGCAGGCGAAGGGAGACGGGCATGGCGTTGACTCTCACTCAGGGACTCGGAAGGGCATCAGGGCGGCCGGGACAGCCGTCGTGGAAGTCCTCGGGGGCCACGGGGATGACACCATCCACAGGGGACTTGATGCCTCCCAGCGGGTAGCGCGCGGCCTGGTAGAGGAAGTGGCGCACCAGCGTGCGCGCGGTGGGGTCGTCCGCGGGCACCATGGCGATGGAGAGGTACAGATCGTTGTAGCCCGCGCCGCGCACCACGGTGCCCGCATCGTCCGTGTCACCCACGGTGGGGGCCAGCAGCACGTTGTCCACGCGGAAGCGGTAGCACTGCCGGCCCAGCGCGTCCGGAGGCCCATCCGCCTCCAGCGTGTAGCGGTAACCATCCACGGACAGGTGCGCGGTGTCCACCTCCGTGGGTCGGGTGTGCAAACGCAGCTCCGCGCGGTTCGTCAGCCCATCGCTGTCCGGATCCTGCTCCAGGTCGTTGCTCGCGCCCTGCGTCCCCCCGCGCCACTCCACTCCGTCCGGCACGCCGTCCCGGTCGCTGTCCACCCGCTCGGCGTTGGTGCCGATGAACTGTTCGTCACAATCCAGCAGCCCGTCACAGTCCGAGTCCACGCCGCGCAGCGCGGGCGGGCAGCCGCGATCCAACCCGCCGCCGTCCGGCAGCGCCACCTGGGTGGGATCGAAGTCCACGCCCAGGTCGCGGAAGTGAACCTCCACCCCGTCGCTGAAGCCGTCTCCGTCCGTGTCCACCCGGGCCGGGTCCGTGCCCTCCTCTGCCTCGCGCACGTCGCTGAGGCCGTCGCCATCCGTGTCCGCCTCGCCCAGGGGACTGCCCGGGGGCGCGGAGAAGTTGGAGGCCACCAGCTCCTTGAGGACGAAGGCGCGCCGCACCTGGCCGAAGCGGAAGTCGAGGAAGTTGATGGGCTCGTCGTTGCGGAAGTCGCGGAAGTTGCCGCCCCCCAGCTCGGCCATCTCCTCCAGCCGCGCTGCGTTCTGGTTGATGAGGAGCATGGGGCAGCCGCCGTCGCCCGTGAGGTCGCACACCGAGCTCACCGGCTGGGTGGGCTGGAAGACGTGTACGGTGTTGACGCGCACGTCCTCCACCAGGTCCCTCAACTGGCGGATGCGCACCACCGCGTCGCCCCGCAGGAGCTGGTCGTCCTGGTCGGTGGTGGGCCGGCCGTCGGAGAGGAAGATGACGGAGTAGCGCGCCTGGGCCAGCGCCTCCGCGCCCCCGGGATCCAGCCGGCTCTGGGCGATGTCCCGGTTGATGAGCGCGTAGATTTCGCTCAGCGGCTTCACGAAGTCGGTGGCGTCCCGGTTGGGCGAGGTGTCCGGGTTCTGGAAGGTGAGGAGCTGCTCGATGAGTCTCAGGCGCGCGGAGGAGTCCAGCGAGGCCACCTGGACGAAGCCATCCTCCACCGCTGGCGGCGTGCCGGACTGGGTGAGGTACGCCGTGGTGCTGCC
>QKJM01000122.1 GCA_003249315.1 Archangium sp. | reverse complement strand
GAGCGAGCTGGGCTCGGACTTCCCGCAGCTCTTCCTGGGTCGGGCTTGCGGCGTATGCCGGGGTTGCCAGGAGGGGGAGGAGGCCGAGCACCAGTAGGAGGTGGGCGGTTCTTCTCGGCTCTGGTGGTCTCATCAGGGCTCCCTGGGTTCCAACTGGACCGCAACCGCAGGGAGCTATCACACGGAACTCTCCACTTTCTGTCCTCGGTGGGTGGAGAGTTCATGAGTGGGCACCCGTAGGTCAGTGGCTGGTACTTGAGCCATGCGTTGGAACTCCATACCGGGGCAAGCCCATGGTGTGGTCGTCCGTGTCGGCTGGATGAGCCGTCGAGCTGCCCGGATGGCTTCTTCTGCTCGGAGGGCTCGTTGGGTCCTCCCTCCTGCCTTCCCTCCTGCGAGGGGCGTTCCTGTCCCGAGGGCTTCGCGTGCCTGAACTACCAGTGCCACCGGGCCTGCGACCCGCGGCTTCCATCGGACTGCGACCCGGGCTTCACCTGCGAGCGCAACCACCCGGAGGACCCGTGGACCTGTCTGCCGGGTTGAGCCCGCGCGCGGCGCCTACCCGTACGCCTCCCGTTTGATCCGCTTGTTGTCGACGCCGCGCTCGTGGAGGTAGCCGAGCACGGTCTCCAGGAAGCGAGGGGTGGCGGGGGTGCGCGTCTCCAGCGCCTTGCGCCGATCCCACGGAGTGATCGCCGGGCCGCACACGTAGACGAGGCAGGTTTCGGGGTCCGGGATGAGCTCCTTGAGAAGGGACTCGCTGACGCGGCCCTTGTGGACGGAGGGGCCGAAGCGGGACTCGTCCGTCTCGCGGGTGAGGGTGTGTACCAGGCGGAGCTTGTCCGGGTGGGCGCGTTCGAGGGCCTCCAACTCGTCGCGGTAGAGGACGTCGGCCCAGGTCTTGTTGGAGAAGAGGAAGGTGTGGCGGGGGTGGAGGCCGCGGTGGAGGGCGTCCTTGAGGATGGAGAAGTTGGGCACCGCGCCCGAGCCGGCGACGATGTGGACGATGTGCTCGGGGAGCGACTCCACGTCCTCGGAGAGGACGTAGGGGCCCATGAAGCCCTGAACGCGGATGCGCGCGCCGGTGAGGCGTCCGTGGACGAGGAAGGGGGAGAGCAGGGGCGGGTACTTCGTGAGGCCGGGGATGTACTCCTCGTCCTTGACGGTGATGGCGACGAGGGGCTCGTGGGGGGCGGAGGCGAGCGAGTAGGAGCGAGCGGTCTCCTTGCGTCCCTTCTGCTCCTCCAGGTAGGCGGCGAGCCGGCCGAGCGCGGGGAACTGTTGGGGGGCGATGTTGAGGAACTGGCCGGCGCGGTACTGGGGGCGCGTGGAGCCGAAGTCGAGGAAGAGGGTGGCGGTGTCGTGCGTGTCCATGCGCACGTTGGCCACCGTCACCTCGAAGTCCTGGGGGCGGTTGCGGGCTGTCGTTACGGCGGCGCTCATGGGCTCCTCTCCTAGCAGCCCGGCGGACGTTCCTCCGAAGAAAGCGTTGCGGCCGGGCGTCGGGCGCGGACAATGCCGCTCCAGGTGACGAGCGTCCAACAGAAGGAAGAAGAGGTCTTCGTCTCGGTGACGCCGGGGCTGGAGCCGGCCGTGGAGGCGGAGGCGGTGGGGCTGGGCCTCGCGCCGAGGCGGGTGGAGGGCGGGGTGGAGCTGTCCGGGGCGCCGGGGCTTCACCAGGAGGCGAATCTGCGGCTGCGCACGGCGAGCCGGGTGCTGCTGCGGCTGGGACGCTTCGCCGCGCCGGATCTCGGAGCTCTGACGAAGGGGCTGGCGAGGCTGCCACTGGAGCGGGTGTGGGACGGGCGTGGAGCGCCGAGGCTGTCGGTGGCGCTGCACCGGGCGCGCTTCAAGGGGCCAGACGCGGTGCTGGGGGCGGCGGCGCGAGCGTGGGGGCTGCCCTCGGTGGGGCGAGCGGCGGGGCTGGACGAGGAGGCCGGTGAGGGCCTTACGCTGCTGGTTCGGCTGGAGGGAGACACCTGCACGGTGAGCGCGGACACCAGCGGCGAGCCATTGCACCGGCGCGGCTACCGGCAGGAGGTGAGCCGGGCACCTCTACGTGAGACGCTGGCCGCAGGCATCCTGGTGCTGGCCGGCTACGACGGAGTGGCGCCGCTGGTGGACCCGATGTGCGGCTCGGGCACCTTCCTGATTGAAGGCGCGTGGATGTCGCAGTGTCGGGCGCCGGGGCTGGGACGCACGTTCGCCTTCGAGCGCTTCCCCGACTTCGACGCGGCGGGCTGGGCGGCTCGCCAGGCGCGCGCACGAGCTGAGCTCCTGCCGGCGCCTCGCGCGGTGCCGAGGGGCTACGACATCAACGCGGGCTCGCTGGGGACGGCGAGGCGCAACGCGAGGCGGGCGGGAGTGACGCTGACGCTGGAGCGCCAGGACGTGCGGACACTCGCGCTGCCGGCGGGACTGGTACCTGGGTGGGTGGTGGCGAATCCGCCCTACGGCAAGCGAGTGGGGGAGGCGGAGGATCTGCCGGGGCTGTACCGAGCGCTGGGGCAGACGCTGCGCCGGGCCTTTCCGGGGTGGAGGGCGGCGGTGCTGGTCCCTGAGGACCGGAAGCTGGAGCAGGCGCTGGGGCTGTCCGAGGCGAGGAGCCTGTCCGTGCGCAACGGAGGCCTGCGCTGCCGTCTGCTGCTGTGGAATGTCCCCTCTCCCTCTGGGAGAGGGCTAGGGTGAGGGATTGCCCTGGCCCATGACGGGCGGAGACCGGGCCTCCACCGCGAGCGGCAACCGCAGCTCGAAGCGCGCACCTCCACCGGGCCTCTGCCCCACGGACACCGTGCCCCCGTGCGCCAGCACTACCCGCCTCACCACCGCCAGGCCCAGGCCGGTGCCGGTGCTGCGGGTGGTGAAGAAGGGCTCGAAGATGCGCGGGACGTCCGTGGGCGAGATTCCGGGTCCCTCGTCCTCCACCGTGAGCAACAGCCCCTCCGGCGCTCGGGCCACCGCCACGCGCACCGTGCCTCCCGGCGGCGAGGCTTGCACCGCGTTGCGCACCAGGTTCTCCAGCGCCATCTGCAGCAGCGTCTCGTCCGCGGAGAGCGGTGGCAGGTCCGGCTCCTCGTCCAGCTCCAGACGTACCTTCTCGAGCTGGCGCCGCTCGCGGAAGAGGGTCACCGTGCGTTGGACCAGCTCCCCGAGATGGAGTGTGCGCGGCCGGGGCTCCAGCGGACGCACCACGTCCAGCAGATCCCTCACGATGGCGTCCAGCCGCGTGGCTTCCTCCTCCAGTATCTCCACCGCGCTGGCGCCGAGCGAACCCAGCTTCTCCCGCTTCAGCACCGCCACCACGTTGAGGATGGCTCCCAGCGGGTTGCGCACCTCATGGGCCACCACGCCCGCGGCCTCTCCCAGGACGTTCAGCCGCTCCTGGGCCACCAGCTCCGCCTGTAGCCGCGACAGCTCGCTCAGCCGCGAGGCCGCGAGCCGATGGTGCCGCACGTTCTCCAGCGCTCCCCCTATCTGCGTCCCGAAGAGCTCCATGGTGGCCGCGCTCACCGGTGTCAGCGCCTCTCCCTGGATGGTGAGCAGCGCGTAGGGCTCTCCCTCCACGAAGATGGGCGCCTCCAGCACGCGCAGGCTGGAGAAGGTTCGCCGCAACAGCGTCAGCGCCTCGGGGGTGTGGAAGCGCTCCATCGCCAGGAAGATGTCCTGGTGGAAGGTGGCCTTGCGCCAGGTGAATGCCTGCTCGATGTGCGGCACGTTCGAGAGCGGGAGCCGGATTTCGGAGTTGGGGCATCCGTAGATCTGCTCGAGGGCGGCCACCACCTCCGCCTTCTGCCGCATGGGTCCGTGGACGAGGGTGTCCCCCTCCAGCAGCATCACCGCGACGTAGAAGCCCTGCTGGTGGATGGCCTCCACCGCCTTCTCCAGCACCGTCTGCTCGTCGCGGCAGCTCACCAGCTCGCCCGCGGATCGGGCGAGCGCCTCGGTGAGCCGTCGCACGCTGGCCTCCGCCTCGGCGTCGAGCAGGACCATCAGCGTGTCCTCGGGTCTCGCTCCGGCGCCGCGGCGCACGTAGAAGGCCCGCTCCTCGCCGCTGGCCACACGCATCTGCATCCACACCGTGTCGGGGGGCGGCTCCCCACGGTGCTTCGCCTCGCGCTGGGGCTCCAGCCAGGTCTTCTCCCGGGGAGAGAGGCGCTCCATCAGCTTCAGGCCGCTGGGGGACAGCAGCTCCTCCTGCCCGACGCCCAGCAGCTCCAGCATGGCCGGATTGGCGTACACCACCCGCTCCCCCTGCACCACCAGGGTGGGAATCGGCAGGCCATCCAGCGACTGGTACTCTCGCATCAGGTCCATCACCCCGAGGAGGTCGTAACGCTCGCGCGGGCGCCGCGGAGGAACTCCTCGACGAAGGCACGCTCCTCGGCTCGCAGGTCCGCCAGTCCCAGTCCGTAGCCACGCGGCTGCTTGTCGTCGTCCAGCGTGTACTCCCAGATGACCGAGCTGCGCAGCTTGAGCTGCCTCGGCGGCTGCTCGAAGTCGAGCACCAGCTCCACCTTCGTCCCCAGGCGCAGCGGCTTCTCGGTGGGGAGGAAGAGGCCGCCGGCCTGCAGGTTGATGATGCGGTGGTCGGTGAAGATGCCGGCGTTGCGCGCGGAGACGCGAACGTGGACCTGGAGCCGGTCATTGTGCTCCTGGAGCCCGACGAACTCCTCGGCCGCGTAGGTGTAGACCGGCTGGCTCACGGCCGGGGCCTTTCCCGGGCGCCCGGCGGCCGCGGCCTTGGTCGATTGCAGCCACGTCTCCCCCTCGCGCATGCGCTGGAGGAGGAAGTCATAGGCCTCGGCCGAGGCCTTGCGCAGCTCGGGGTGGGTGCCCGGCCCATGATTCTCCGGCGAGAAGCGCCGGGCCATCTTGAAGAAGGTGGTGCGCAGCTCGTCCAGGGTGCTGGTGGGCTTGAGGCCGAAGAGCTGCGAGGCGGTGACGCTCTGCATTCCGCGGAGCTGCTGACGCAGGCGCTCGGCCTGTCGCTGCTCGACCTCGGCCGAGGTCGCGGAGGTGTGCAGGAGATCCCTCACCTCCTGGAACTGGTTGATGGGCTCCCAGCTCGTGCCGTCGCGCGAGGCGCGGGTGACGGCCTTGAGCCGCCCCGAGCCGATCAGCTCGCGCAGCGACTGGAGGCTCAGGGGCCCGAGGACGCGACCGGCGGAATCTCCAATCCAGTAGTTCGACACGCATCTACCTCGCGACAATCAGTGGGCCAGGGCCTGGCGGATGGCCAGGGCGATCTCCAGGGGATGAAAGGGCTTGCCGACGAAGCCCACGGCTCCGGCGGCGAGCGCCTGCTCCACCACGGGCTCCGCATCCATGCTGCTGATGATGAGCACCCGCGTGTCCGGTGAGGCTTCCCGGACGGCGTTGAGCACCTCCAGCCCGCTGCGTCGTGGCATGAGCAGATCCAGCAGCATCACCGCGGGGCGCTCTCGCCGCGCTACCTCCAGCCCTTCCTGTCCATCCTCGGCCTCGAGGAGTCGGACCTCGAGACCGCTCTCGGTGATGGCATCGCGGAGGAGGTTGCGGACGAACTTGTCGTCATCAACGAGCAGCAGCGTGGGGGAGGACATGTCCTGGGATGATAGGGCGAATGGATGCGAAATGCTCGCGAGAGTGGAGGGGCCGTGCGGCGATGAACGGCGCGTGAAGTGAGTTGGACGGGAAGTCGACGGACACAGCGCGAAGTCGGCTGCTTTTGGGGTAAGTGGAGAGGCATGTCTACCGACACCGACAAGGCTCTGGCCCGATATGACGCGCAGAAGAACAGCTACCTTGAAGATTTGAAGGCGCTGGTGCGCATTCCCAGCGTCTCCTTCGAGGGATTCGACCCGGCCCACGTGCGCGAGAGCGCTGAAGCCACCGCGCGGCTGCTCCGCGAGCGCGGCTTCGACAATGTGCGGTTGCTGGAGCTCGAAGGCGCTCATCCTTACGTGTATGGCGAAATCTTGAAGGCTCCCGGCAAGCCGACCCTGTTGTTGTACGCGCACCATGACGTACAGCCGGCGGGGGACGAGGCGGCGTGGAAGAGTCCTCCCTTCGAGCCCGAGGAGCGCGACGGGCGGCTGTATGGCCGCGGCGCGGCGGATGACAAGGCGGGCATCGTGGTTCACACCTCGGCGGTGGAGGCCTGGCTGAAGGGCGTGGGTGCCCTGCCGCTGAACGTGAAGGTGCTCATCGAGGGCGAGGAGGAGTCGGGCAGCGAGCACCTGGGCATGTTCCTCAAGCGGCACGCCGAGCTGCTGAAGGCGGACGCCATCGTGCTCACCGACACGATGAACTTCGACATCGGACTGCCGTCCATCACCGTCGCGCTGCGCGGGCTGGTGACGGTGGACGTGGAGGTGCGCGCTTTCTCGCAGGCGCTGCACTCGGGGATGTGGGGCGGCCCGGTGCCGGATCCCGCGATGGGGCTGAGCCGGATGCTGGCCTCGCTCACCCACCCGGACGGGAGCATCGCCGTCGAGGGGCTCTCCGACACGGTGCGCCCGCTGACGGACGAGGAGCGCAAGAGCATCCTGGCGCTGCCGGCGGACGAGGCCTCCTTCCGTCGGCAGGCGGGAATGCTGCCCGGCGTGCAGCTCCTGGGCGGGCGTCACCCCTGGGAGACGAACTGGCGGCAGCCCTCACTGGTCATCAACGCCATCCAGGCCAGCAGCCGCAAGGACGCGCGCAACATCATCTGTGAGTCGGCGTGGGCGCGAGTGGGCATCCGCGTGGTGCCGGACATGGACGCCCAGGAGGTCCAGCGCCGGCTGGTGGACCACCTGCGCAAGGTGGTGCCCTGGGGCCTGGAGCTCCACATCAAGGCGGAGCCTCCGGCGGGTCCCTGGTTCACGGACATCTCGCATCCCGCCTTCCAGGCGGCCTTCCGGGCGCTGAAGAAGGGCTACGACCAGGAGCCGGTGGCCATCGGGTGCGGTGCGTCGATTCCCTTCGTGGAGCCCTTCGCGCAGGAGCTGGGCGGAGTGCCGGCGCTGCTCATCGGCGTGGAGGATCCGTACACCAACGCGCACTCGGAGAACGAGAGCCTGCACCTCGGCGACTTCGACAAGGCGGTGCGCAGCGCCATCCACATGTACGAGGAGCTGGCGCAGGCTCTCGGCGGGTAGTGGGACACCCGAGCAGGTAATCCCTCACCCCGACCCTCTCCCAGAGGGAGAGGGTCAAGCTCGCGTCACTTCGTTCCCCCTTCTTCTCCGGGAGGGGGCGCGGGGGGAACACCCCGGCCCGCGTGCGCGATGATCCGCACCTCGGACTGGTCGTCGAGGGAGAGCCCGTCGCCCTTGGGCTCGGTGTGCGTCACGGAGATGACGTCGCCGCGGTTCAGCTTGAAGAAGCGCTCGTTGTGCTCGGTGCGGTGCTTCTCCTGGAGGGCCAGTCCCACCCGGCCCTCGGGCCCGCAGCCGATGTAGCGCTGCCGTCCCTTGCCCTCGAGCGACTCGGAGACGATGCGGAAGAGGCGCTCCGGCCGGGGCTCCGGCCAGCCCTCTCCCTTGGGGGCCAGCACCAGGTAGCTCATCTTCAGCGACTCCTTGTGCAGCCCCGCCGCCCGGGCAATCTCCTCCACCACCCGGGGCATGGGCCAGGTTCGCTCGGCGTGACACCAGTCGCTCTCCTTCACCAGCGCGGGGCAGGCGCCGCGGTAGAGGCAGGGGGCTCGGATGGCGTAGCCCTTCTCCACCATCACGTCCCGCACCTTCAGCAGCAGGCGGCTCGTCTCGCGCAGCGCCGGCTCCAGCACCACCAGGCTTCCTCCCGGCTTCACCTGGGCCAGCACCTGCTCCAGCAGCGCCGCGCGGGGCTTCACCGCCTCCTCTCCGGAGCCGTAGAGCTCGTTGAGGACGTGGCCCATGGTGATGAGGTCGTACTTCCCCTCGGGGAGAGGGGCCTTGCGGGTGGGGTCCCACTCCCGGGTGGCGAGGGCCTCCCCCGCCTCGGCGGCGAGCGCGCGGGCGAGCGCCAGGGCGGGCTTGCTGCGGTCGGCGATGGTGACTTCCCGGCCCCCCGCGTCCAGGGCGGCGAAGCCCACCGGCCCGGGGCCGCTGCCGAGGTCCAACACCGAGCGGGGGCGCTGGGGCAGCTCGCCGAGGGCCTCGCGGGCCTGGGCGTAGGAGACGGGCCAGTAGAAGAGCAGGTAGGCGCCCAGCAGCTTCGGGTCGTCCATGTAGCGGGCCCCGGCCAGCTTGCGCTCCCGGGTGAGCCCCAGGGAGAGCTGCTTCACTCCGGCTCCCACCTCCTTCAACTCCTGGGGCGTCAGCCGCGTCTCCGGTCCCCCTCCGCGCCGGCGCGACTCGCGCCACACGGAGATGAGCCGGGGAATCCACCGCTCCAGGTCCTTGCCGTATGCGCCGCTCATCGTCCTTCCCAATCCAGGGGTCGCCTCCGGGAGGCAACCGCGTTAAACCCTGTTCGAATGATTTCCGTCCGAGACCTGCGCAAGCACTATCAGGTCCATAAGCGTCCGCCCGGCCTCCTGGCCGCCCTCCGCTCCGTCTTCCACCGTACCTACACCACGGTACGGGCGGTGGACGGTATCTCCTTCGACATCCGCCCTGGAGAGCGGGTGGGCTTCCTCGGTCCCAACGGGGCGGGGAAGACGACCACCCTGAAGGTGCTCTCCGGGCTGTTGCACCCCTCGGGAGGGGAGGTGCGGGTGGACGGGCACGTGCCCCGCCACCGGGAGGATGCGTTCCTCAAGAAGATCATGCTGGTGATGGGGCAGAAGCAGCAGCTCTTGTGGGATCTGCCCCCCTCGGAGACGTTCGCGCTCAACCGGGCCATCTACGACGTTCCGCGGGCTCAGTACAAGCAGACGCTGGACGAGCTGGTGACGCTGCTGGAGCTGGAGGAGCTCATCAGCAAGCCCACGAGGCAGCTCTCGCTGGGCGAGCGGATGAAGTGCGAGCTGGCGGCGGCGCTCATCCACCGGCCGAAGGTGCTCTTCCTGGACGAGCCGACCATCGGGCTGGACGTGTCCATGCAGGTGACGATGAGGGACTTCATCAAGTCCTACAACGAGCGGCACGGGGCGACGCTCATCCTCACCAGCCACTACATGGATGACGTGGCGGCGCTGTGCCCGCGGGTCATCGTCATCGACAAGGGGCAGCTCAGCTACGACGGGAGCCTGGAGGCGCTGGTGCAGCGGGTGCGGCCGGAGAAGCGGGTGGTGCTGCGGCTGGAGCGTTCGGTGGAGGAGGGGCGCCTGGCGGCGCTGGGCAAGGTGGTGCTGCACGACAGCGGGACGGCGGTGCTGCAGGTGCCGCAGGAGTCGGTGAACGGGACGGTGACGCGGGCGCTGTCCAGCCTGCCGGTGATGGACCTGACGGTGGAGAACGCGCCGCTGGAGGAGGTCATGAGCGAGCTGTTCGCGGAGAGCAAGGCGCGGCGGCAGGCGAGGGGCGCATGAGCCTGCGCGGCACGCTGCGTGCGTTGCCCACGATGATGCGGGTGGGCTTGTCGGAGGGGATCGCCTACCGGGCGGAGATGCTCATCTGGGTGCTGTCCACGACCATGCCGTTCATCATGATGGCGCTGTGGACGGCGGTGGCGAGGGAGGCGCCGGTGAAGGGCTACGACAGCCCCAGGCTGGTGGGCTACTTCCTGGCGGTCTTCGTGGTGAGGCAGATGACGGGGGCGTGGGCGGCGTGGCAGATGAACTACGAGGTGAAGCAGGGGACGCTGGCGATGAGGCTGTTGCGCCCCATCTCTCCGCTGTGGAGCTACGCGACGGAGAACCTGGGGGTGGTGCCGGTGCGGCTGGTGGTGGTGGTGCCGGTGGTGCTCCTGTCCATGTACCTGGTGGGCCCGGAGCTCGCGGCGCCTCGGACGTGGTGGGGGTGGGTGTTCTTCCTGGTGTCGTTGGTGGGCGGGTGGCTCATCAGCTTCCTGGCGAACGTGGCCATCGGGACGATGAGCCTCTACATGGAGAGCAGCACCAAGCTGATGGACGTGTGGCTGGCGCTCTTCTTCGTGGCCTCGGGCTACCTGTACCCGGTGCAGTCCATGCCGGAGGGCGTGCAGGCGCTGGTGGGCTGGTTGCCCTTCCGCTACCAGCTCGGGCTGCCGGTGGAGCTGATGACGAACGCGCGCGACTTCGGGGAGGCGTTGGAGCTGCTGGGGCGGCAGTGGATGTGGGTGGGGCTGCTGCTGGCGCTCACGGTGGTGCTGTGGAAGAGGGGACTCAAGCGCTTCGGGGCGTACGGGGGGTAGGGGGATGCTGAGACGCTATCTGCGCCTGCTGGGCGTGCAGTTCCGGGCCGCCAGCCTGCTGGCCATGCAGTACCGGGGGGACTTCCTCATCGATGGGGCCATCTCGCTGTTCTGGACGGCCACCGCGCTGGCGCCGCTCTTCGTCATCTTCCAGGGGCGGGAGACGATCGCCGGGTGGACCTTCGGGGAGTCGCTGCTGGTCATCGGCTGGTTCACCCTCCTGCAAGGAGTGCTGGAGGGGGCCATCAACCCGAGCCTGACGGCGGTGGTGGAGCACATCCGCAAGGGGACGCTGGACTTCGTGCTGCTCAAGCCGGTGGATGCGCAGTTCCTGGTGTCCACGGCGCGCTTCCTCCCATGGAAGGTCATCAACGTGCTGGCGGGCTTCGGCCTGTTCGCCTACGGCTTCCACCTGATCGGACGGCCGCCGTCGCCGCTGGGGCTGCTGGCGTCGGGGGTGTTGCTGGGGACGGGCGTGCTGCTGCTGTACTCGCTGTGGATATTGACGGTGAGCGCGGCCTTCTTCGTGGTGCGGGTGGACAACCTGACGTACTTCTTCACCTCCATCTTCGACGCGGCGCGTTGGCCGGCCTCGGTGTTCCGCGGAGTGCTGGCCTTCATCTTCACCTTCGTGATTCCGCTGGCGGTGATGACGACGTTCCCGGCGGAGGCGATGCTGGGGAGGCTGCAGCCGGCCTCGCTGGGGTGGGCGGTTGCGGGCTCCCTCCTCTTCGCCTTCCTCGCGCGCAGGGTGTGGTTGAGCTCCATCGGCCACTACACCTCGGCGAGCAGC
>QKJM01000851.1 GCA_003249315.1 Archangium sp. | reverse complement strand
ACACCTGCGGAGGCGATCACGCCTTCCGGCCCGCGCCCGGCACCACGGATCGCCCGAGCGCCTCCCGCTCGACCACCAGCAGCACCTCCCGCGCCCCCCGAGCCTCCCGCGCGACCAGCGAGGAGAAGGTGATCATCTCCTTCGAGGAACAGCTCGCCGGTAAAGATCTAGCCAACGCCCCCCGCTACAGCCCCAAGGACACCTACTCGGTGGACCAGGTCATCCAGCATCCCACCTTCGGGCTGGGGCTGGTGTCGGCGGTGCGAGGGGACAAGGTGGACATCGCCTTCAAGTCGGAGACGAAGACGCTGGTACACGGGCGAGGAGGCGTCCCGGCGGAGAAGCCCACCTTCAGCCGACCGAGCGTTCAGCACTCGGGACCGGCGGACAAGCCGCTGTCCGAGCCAGCCGGCGAGCCGTCCACTCCCATGCCGGAAACCTCGGCCGAGGGTTGACACGAGCAGCGGGGAGGCTGGACGGTTAGAACCTCTCTCGCCATGCGCTCGCCGCTCCTCTTCCTTCTCCTGCTGGCCCTGCCGTCACTGACGGTGGCGGCGCCCCTCCCGGTCACCGCGTCCCCCGAGCAGGTGGTGCTCGGGCAGGACACGAAGGTGCTGGTGCAGGTGAAGGTGCCGCGCGGAATGGGCCCGCTCCGGGCCGTGGCCTCCTCGGGCAGCCTCATGCCGCTGCCCACCACGGCCCGGGGTGTGTACGCCTACCGCTGGGTGCCGCCGGACATCCGCTATCCCCTGCTGGCCGTGCTCGCCTTCTGGGAGGACACGCCGGCGGGGCCACCGGAAATCACCACGCTCCACATTCCCATGCTGGGCCGGACGGAGCTCGAGGCGAGCACGGCACCTGGCGCGCGGGTGGTGGTGGAGTTGGGTGGCCGACGCTTCGGCCCGGTACAGGCCAACCGCAAGGGCCGGGTGAAGGTGCCGGTGGAGGTGCCTCCGGGAGCGAACGAGGCGCGACTGCTGGCCACCAGCAAGGGGCTTCAGACGGATCGGATCGCCCGGCTGGATCTACCTCCCGAGCGGCCCCTGCTGGCCCTGCTCAGCCCGGACGTATTCCCCCCGGCTGGCAGTGGGTGGCTGGTGCTGCACGGAGAGGCGCCGGCCCCGGCCTCGGAGGTGGATCTGAAGGTGGAGGGCGCGAGCCTGGAGGTGGTGAACGAGAAGCGAGGCCTCTTCCGCCTGAAGCCGAACCCGGAGGCGCGCACCGTCGTGGTGGACGCCCGGTGGAAGGACGGCACCGGCTCGGCGCGGGCAATGGCGCCAGTGGTGGCGCCGATCGTGGCCCATGTGTCTTCCACGCCCCCTCCCCCGCCGGGCCTCTCCAAGTCCCCTGCCCCGCCGTCCCTGCCCCCCCTGCTGCGCGGGCTCTCCCTCCACGCGCTGGCCGGCGGCTTCTTCGCCATGGGAGACAATGTGGGGCCGCTGGTGAGCGTGGGGGCTTCCCTCCCGGTGGCGCTCCCCCTGCCGATGCTGGAGGGACGGCTGTCGGCGGAGCTGGAGGTGGGGCTGCGCCACGCCACGTCGACCGTGCGACTCGAAGGGCTCGAGTCCCTCGGAGCGCTGAACTCGCGGGTGCTGGGCATCCCGGTGCTGCTGTCGGCACGAGCGCGCGTGCTGGAGCGAGGCCCGCTCGCCCTGTACGCCCGAGCAGGCCTGGGCGTGATGCCCTACTCGCACGATCTCTCCAGCGAGCTCGTCCTGCTGGAGCCGAGCCATGAGCAGCGGCTGGGGCCCATGGGCTTCCTGGCGGCCCAGGGCGCGTGGCGCTTCGGCTCGCTGAGCGCGCTGGTGGAGCTGAGGGGCGGCTACGGACCGGTACACACGACGCAGGTCCGGGCGCTGCTCGAGGGCGTCTCCCTGGCCCTGGGAGTGAGGTACACGCCATGAGACGTGCGTCCCTGCTGCTCACCCTCTGGGTGTGCGCCTGTGGCACCGAGACGCCGCCGAAGCTGAAGATCCGCTCCCTCCTCCCCATGGAGCAGAGCACGGCCGACTGGCAGACCCTCACCCTCGAGCTCGAGGAGGCTCCGCCCCTCCTGCTCGACTACGGCCTGAGTTCGGCGGAGCTGGGCGAGCTGCCGACGCTGGAGATCGGCCCGCGGTCGTTGACGCCGACACGCTACCTGGGCCACGGCCGTTACGAGGCCCTGATGGAGCCGGGGATGGCCGTTGGCCTCTATGACGTCCGGGTGCGGACGGCGGACGGGCGAGAGGCCGAGCTCTCCCAGAGCTACCGGGTGAAGCCGGCGATCAACGGCTACTGGATCGACACCATCCCGGATCAGCTCCAGGACGCGCCCTTCACCATCACCATCCACGTGGAGGGCCCGGACGCGCTCGTCTTCGACGGCTCGGTGACGGTGAGCCTCAACAAGGGGCAGCTCATCGCACCGGGCAACACGAGCACCAGTTCCTTCCGAACGGGCCCGTTCTCCGAGGGCGTGCGCCAGGAAGTAGTGACCATCGACACGCCCGCCAACAACCTCCGCATCCTGGTCGTGGACGACGAGGGCACGAGCACCTCCTCCAACGAATTCCGAGTGGCCCCGCGCTAATCCGTGGGGGCCCCGCAAGCGAAACGACGAATCGAACAATGAGCATCCAATCCTCTCCTCCCCTCACCCTGCACTTCAGCCTCGGGCGCATCCCCGTGATGGTGGAACCGACCTTCTGGCTGGTGGCGGCCCTGCTGGGGATGGCCATCCGCGACATGAAGCTGCTGCTGCTCTGGGTCGCGGTGGTCTTCGTCTCGGTGCTGATACACGAGCTGGGGCACGCGGTGGCCGCCATCGCCATGGGCAGCGGCGTGGCCATCCGGCTCTACTCCTTCGGGGGGCTCTGCTACCACCAACCGCTGGGGCGCTGGCAGAGCGTGGTGGTGTCTCTCGCCGGGCCCTTCGCGGGCTTCCTCTTCGGCGGGCTGACGTACGCCCTCAGCCATGTGTTTCCCCCCACCAGCGTCCTGGGGCTCTACTTCTACGAGTTCCTCTGGTTCGCGAACATCTACTGGGGCCTCATCAACCTGCTGCCGGTACCGCCGCTGGACGGAGGCCACGTGGCGCTGGGGGTGTTCGGGCCCACGCGGCGCCGGATGGCCCTGCTGCTGGGCGTGGTCGCCGCTGGCGCGGTGGTGGCCTGGGCGCTGAGCCAGCGCAGCATCTATCTCAGCCTGCTCTTCGGATGGATGGGCTTCCAGTGCTACCAGGCCTACTCGGCGACGGAGGATCTGAAGCCGCAGAAGCCGCAGAAGCCCGAGCCGGAGGCCCTGTCACGCGGCTGGCAGGCGCTGCGCTCCGGCAACGAGAGCGAAGCGGCGCGACTGGGGCACCTGGCCCTGGCCGCGGCCCGACCGGGAGAGGAGAGCAACGCGGCGAGGGATCTGCTGGCCTGGGTGGCGCTCGCCGATGGCAATGCCCGGATGGCGCTGTCCCACCTGGAGAAGGTGGATCCGCCCCAGGCCGCGCGCCCCTTCAGCCTGGCCATGGCATACGAGGCCATGGGCCTGCCGGATCGCGCCCTGCCGCATGCGCTCGCCGCGGTGGAGAAGGAGCCGAGCGAAGCGGGAGCCTCACTGGCGGTGCGGCTGCTGGTGGGAGCCCGGCGACTGGACGAGGCCGAGCGCCTCGCCCGGGAGTACACCTGGAAGTCACCGGCCACGCGGGACTCGCTGCTGGCGCTGCTGGCCGCGTCCCGGGAGGACTTCGACACGGCGGCGGCATTGTACGCGGCGGCCTTCGAGTCCTCGGGACGCGCGGAGGACGCCTACCAGGCCGCCCTGTGCCATGCGCGCGCCGGAAGGACGGGGGAAGCCACCGAGTGGCTCGAGCGCGCGATCCAGGAGGGGTATGACGATCTGGAGGCGATCAGCGAGGAGCCCGCTTTCGCCGAGGTGCGCCAGATGCCCGCGATCGCCGAGCGCCTGTCAGCGGTGAAGCGCAGCGGGTGAGTCAGGGGTGCTCGGGGGAGTAATCCCTCACCCCAGCCCTCTCCCAGAGGGAGAGGGGGCCTGGCGCAGGTAGTCCACGGTCTTCGCCAGATCCTCTGGGAGGGGGGATTCCACTGCTCTCGCCTCGATGCCCGGTAGCGCGGGCCACTCCAGCCTCGCCGCGTGCAGCGGCGTCCGGGCCAGCAGCACCTCTCCTCCCGGCGCTTTCAGCGGCTCCTTCCTCCCGTACTGGTGATCCACCAGCAGCGGGTGCCCCTCGGACAGCAGGTGGACGCGGATTTGATGCGTCCGCCCCGTGAGCGGCTCGGCCTCCACCAACGAGGCCCCCTCGAAGAGTTCCACCGGCCGCACCCGCGTCCGAGAGGGCTTTCCCTCCTCCCCCGGCCGAGCCACCCGCATCCTCCCCTTTCGCGCCGGCACCAGCGCTGCCTCCACCATCCGAGGTGTCTCCAACCGGCCCTCCACCAGCGCCAGGTAGCGCTTGCGCACCTTCCCCGACTCGAAGGCCATGGACAGCGCCCGGTGACGCTCCGGCTCCAGGGCGAACACCACCACCCCCGAGGTGTCCCGATCCAAACGGTGTACCACGTACACCTTGCGCCCCAACCGCTCCTCCAGCACCTCGCGCAGCGACGGCCCGGCGCCCTCGGCCCGACCGGGGATGACGAGCATCCCCGCGGGCTTGTCCACCGCCAGCAGCCCCTCGCCCTCGAAGAGGACGCGGAGTTCGCTCACTCGCACTCCGAGGCCGGTACCACCGTCACCGGCCCCAGCCCCTTGAGCTGCTTCTTCACCGCCGAGGCCTTGCCCAGCACCACGAGGAAGGGCGACTTCGGGAAGAGGTACCTGCCCGCCACCTCCACCGTCTGCTTCGGCTTCACCGCCAGCAGCCGCTCGCGGAACTTCTCCACCCAGTCATCTCCCAGCCCGTGTACCCGGATGTCGCTGATGACGGCCGCCACGGACTCGTTCGTCTCCGTGCGCAGCGGGTACAACCCCGCCAGGTAGCGCTGCGACTTCTTCAGCTCCGCCGCGGGGATGCCACCCTCGCGCACCTTGGCCACCTCGCCCAGCGTGACGTCGATGATCTCCCGCGTCCGCTCCGTCTGGGTGAAGGTGGTGATGCCGAACATGCCCCCCGCGCTCATGGTGTCGAAGTAGCTGTGGATGCCATACGTCAGCCCGCGCTCCACCCGCACCTCGTTCATCAGCCGCGAGGTGAAGCCTCCGCCCAGGGCGATGTTCGTCGCCGTGGAGGGGAAGTAGTCCACGTGTCCGATGAAGAAGCCCGGTCCGCCCATGCGCACCTGCGACTGCGTCTGGTCCGGCTTGTCCACCAGCAGCACCCGGCCCGAGGCCAGCTTCGGCATTGGAGGCACCACCAGCGGCGCCTCCGGCCCGCTCGTCCAGCCACCAAAGGCCTTCTCCGCCTCCTCCGCCACCAGCCGAGGACTCACCGCGCCCACCACCACCAGCAGCGACACCTTCGGCCCGATCCGCTCGCTGTGGAAGCGCACCACGTCTTCCCGCGTGAAGGAGCCCACGTGCGCCGCGGTGCCCCCCACGTCGTGCCCATACGGGTGGTTGCCCCACAGCGCCCGCGTGAAGGTCCGATCCGCCACCGTCGAGGGATCGTCCAGATCATTGGCGAACTGCGCCAGCACCCGCTCGCGCGCCTGCACCACCTCGCGCTCCGGGAAGGACGGCTCGCGCAGCATCTGACCCAGCACGCCGATCATCGCCGGGAAGTGCTCGGCCGGCGTGGTGACGAAGAAGGAGACCAGATCCTCGTTGATGCCCACGGAGAAGCTGGCGCCGACGAACTCGATCGCCTCGTCCAGTTCGTCCGCGCTCATCCGCTCGGTGCCGCGGCGCAGCAGGCGGGCGGTGAAGTCCGCCAGGCCATGCTTGCCCGAGGGATCCGAGGCGCTGCCCGCCCGCACCACCAGGCGCATGGTCACCAGGGGGAGCGGTCCGCGCTCGGCGGCGAGCACCTTCAGCCCGCTGGAGGTGGTGCTCTCGGTGACGGGGGGCAACGACAGGACGCCCGTCGTCGCGGGGGGCTTCTTCCGGGTGGCCCGGCTGGCCATCAGTGCATCTCCTTTCCCTCGGCGGAGGGAATCAGCGTCACCACCGAGCGACGCTCGGGGAGGAAGTACTTCGCCGCCACCTGCTTCACCTGCTCGTTCGTGGTGGCCGCGTAGACGGAGGGCAGCGCCAGCCCGTCGCGCCACGAGCCGAGCAGGGATTCGTAGTGGCCCAGGGCGTGCGCGCGCCCGCTGTTGGTGGCCAGCTCCCGGAGGTGATCCGCGCGCAGGTTGTTCTTCGCCTTCTGCAGCTCGCGCTCGGTGAGTCCCTCGCGCGCCACGCGCTCCAGCTCGGCGTAGAGGGCCTCCTCCACCTTGCGGGGATCCGAGTCCGGCTTGAGCTCCAGGTAGGCGATGATGGCGCCCGGATCCACCCGCCAGCTCCAGTCGATCATCACCGATATGGCGAGCTGGGTCTCATAGACGAGCTTCTTCACCAGCCGGCTGCCCTCGCCCTTGATCAGGGCGTACTGGATGAGATCCAGCACGAAGGTGTCGGGGCTCCGGGCGGCGGGCCCGCGCCAGGCGATCATCAGCGAGGGGGACTGGGCGGGGTGGCGGAGTTCGGCACGGCGCTCGCCCTTCTGCTCGGGCTCGGCGTCGAGGACGGGCTCGGGCCGGGGGCCCTTGGGGATGTCACCGTAGTAGCGGCGCACCAGGGCGAGCGTCTGCTTCGGCTCGAAGTCCCCGGCGATGTAGAGCACCGCATTGCTGGGGGCGTAGTAGGTGCGGAAGTACTGCTCGCAGTCCTGGCGGGAGATGTTCTCGATGTCCTTCATCCACCCGATGACGGGCCAGCGGTACGAGTGGGCCTTCCAGACGAGGGTGCCCAGCTCCTCGTCCATCATCCCGCCGATGTCGTTGTCCACGCGAACGCGGCGCTCCTCCATCACCACCTGGCGCTCGGCGGAGAGGGCCGCGTCGTTGATGCGCAGCGAGCGCATCCGGTCCGACTCGAGATCCAACACCTTCTCCAGCGCGTCCGAGGCGAAGTCCTCGTAGTACACGGTCTGGTCCGTGCAGGTGTACGCGTTGGAGCGGCCGCCGTTGGACTCGAGCACGCGGTCGAACATCTTGGGGCCGTACTTCTTCGCCCCGTTGAACATCATGTGCTCGAAGAGGTGGCTGATGCCGGTGATGCCGGGACGCTCGTTGCGGCTGCCCACCTGGAAGAAGGTGTAGAGGCTGACGACGGGCGTCTGGTGGTTGGGCAGCAGGCGGACCTTGAGGCCGTTGGAGAGGGTGGCCTCCTGGACGTCGAAGAGGGACTGCAGGACGGGGTCCGCCTTGGGAACAGCGGCTTTCTTCGGAAGAGCCTTCGGCATGGGGCCCCACCGTACACACCGCTCCACCCCGAGGGAAGCAGGTGTTTCGGGGAGTGCTGGACACTCGCCAGAGCGAGTGTCCGACGGTCACGCGTCCGGCGTGGAGGGCTGCAGCAGGGAGCCCGCCTCGACCAGCTTCTTGCCAGTCAGGTCGAGACGGCCACGCACATCGCTCAATGCCTCACGCAACAGATCACGAGCATCCCTCCACTCGCTACGAGCATCCCTCCACTCGCTTCCGATACGCTCGTGCCAGTATTCCAGCTTGTCCATCCGGCCATCCAACGCGCCCATCTGGCCATCCAGCGCGCCCATCCGGCCATCCAACGCGCCCATCTGGCCTTCCAGCGCGCCCATCTGGCCTTCCAGCGCGTCCATCCGGCCATCCAACGCGCCCATCCGGCCTTCCAGCGCGTCCATCCGGCCATCCAACGCGTCCATCCGGCCTTCCAGCCTGTCCATCCGGCCTTCCAGCCTGTCCATCCGGCCTTCCAGCCTGTCCATCCGCACGCCCAGTCCCTGGATCGCCTCCATCACCAGAGCAAGCTGGCTCAACACCTGCGAAAGCTCACTCCCCGTCGTCTCTGCCATGACCTTCCCCTCCTCGCCCACCTGGGCAGCACATGAGCCTCCGTGGCTCACGACGCGCACCCTAGCGCACTGCTCCGACATGACCGAACGATCGTCCTCGGGCCTCTGACTCGTCTCGTGCATCCCCTCTCCATGGCCGTGCCGGGAATCGGTTGGGCCACCCCGGCCCACGATGCACCGTACTCCCCCCAGGATACTTTTCAAGTAAGGTCAATGGGCCACTACTTTTCCGGACCTCCAGCCAGATCCGGTGCTACGTCGTACCCGAGGGGGACGTGGGGTGCGAACCCACGGGGGAGACACATGACTCCTCGAGCACGTGACGTTCCCGTAGATCCCCGATATCCACTGGAACCAGACCGGAGGGAGCACATGCTGGCGTGCCTGGATGTGGACTACCGACCCGACGAAACGGTGGCCGCCTGCGTCCTCTTCCAGGACTGGGAGGAAGCCACCGAGGCGGGGCACCTCGTGGAGCACGGTCCCGCTGCGGAACCCTACGAGCCGGGCCAGTTCTATCGCCGGGAGATGCCCCACCTGCTGAAGGTGCTCGCCGCGGTCCACGAGCCACTGGAGGCGGTGATCATCGACGGGTACGTATGGCTGGGTCCGGACAAGCCCGGACTTGGGGCGCACCTGTACGAAGCCCTCGGGCGGCGCCTGCCCGTCATTGGCGTGGCCAAGACGGCCTTCCACTCCTCACGGGTGGCAGTGCCGGTGCTACGTGGGCAGAGCCGACGCCCACTGTTCGTCACCGCCGTTGGCCTGGACGCCCACCATGCAGCGGAGTGCGTCCGGCGAATGTATGGACCCTCCCGCCTCCCCACCCTCCTGAGCAGGGTGGACCGCCTATGCCGCGACTCCTGAAGTCCCGCGGAGAGAGAAGCGAGGCCCCGACTCACACCGGGACTTCGAGCCGCGGAACCTCGATCACCACCGGCCCGGTCTCGTCGGTGTAGCAGAGGACGAGATAGACGAACGCCAGCGGCAGGGTGAGGACGAGCGCCACGGCGGACAATCCCCCCAGGGACCACAACAGCGCGAGCACCACCCAGTTGAGGAAATACGCCGCCCAGTCGCTCCGCCGCTGGAAGATCCGCCCGGCCTCGATGAGCGCGCTGATCGGCCCCCGTCCATCCGCGACCAGCACCGGCGCGTGGAGCCAATAGATCGAGAGCAACACCCCCGGCACGATGAGCAATGCGTAGCCGATGACGATGGGAATCCCCATGAACAGCGCGAGCCCCCAGCTCTTCCAGAAGGTGCCCTTCCGCTCCCAGACGGCCTGCCACCTCACGGGCCTGCCCCGGCGGTAGCACACCAGCGACTCCTGCAGCAGATTGAGCGCGAACCACGGCCCGGGGATGATCAGGAAGAAGCCGAGCAGCACCATCAGGCTCCCCAACAACAACCCCCCGGCATTCGCCACGAAGAAGTCCCACGTCCGCTTGAACCGCACGTCGATCCGATTGTCCATCATCGCCGTCGTGCCTCCCGGAGGATGTCCCCTTCCCTCCCGCAACGGATGACGACTCGGCCGCACTTCGATTGCATGGGGGCGGACGCCCGCCAGTCAGCCCTTCGAGCCGACGACCAGAACGCGAAGCCCCGCTACAGCTCCACCAGACCCGCCCGCAGGGCCATCACCACCGCCTCCACGTGCGAGTTGACGCCCATCTTCCGGTAGATGTGGGACAGGTGGGTCCGCACCGTGCGCCGCTCCAGCGTCATCACCTGGCCCACCTCGGCATTGGACAGACCCTTGGCCACATAACGCAGCACGTCGAACTCCGCCGGCGTCAGACCCCACGGATTCTGCTGCTCCGGCGACTTCGCCTGGATGGACTGGAAGTAGTTCCAGAAGCGCCGCGCGATGAGGGGCTCGAGCACCGTGCCCCCCTCCATCACCTCGCGGATGGCCGAGCGGATCTTCTCCGGCCCCACCCTCTTCACCAGGTACCCCGAGGCCCCCGCCTGGATCGCCTCGTACACCTTCTGCTCGTCCTCGAAGGACGTGAGGATCAACACCTCCACCTCGGGCACGCGCCGCTTGAGCTTCCGCGTCACCTCGATCCCATTGAGGCCCGGCAGCTCCAGATCCAACAGCACGAGCTGCGGACACGCCTCCACCACCGCGTCCACGGCCTCCTCGCCGTCCTGGGCGCTGCCCACCACTTCCAGCTCTGGAAAGCTCCTCAGCACCTTGAGGAGATTGCGCAGGAGCGCGGGCTGATCCTCGACGATGAAGATGCGGGTGGTTTCCATGGGCTCAACGCTTCGGGGCGGTCTGGAAGATCTGCTGCAGCTTCTTGTGCTCGCCGGGCTCGAGGCGCAGCTCGAACACCTCCCGCTGACGCGGCTTGCCGACCGTCTCCAGGATGAGCTCCCGGGTGCCCGACTTCACCGGGTAGCGCACCAGCGGAAGACGGCGCCGCACTCGCTTGCCGTCCACGTACGCGCGCGCCGGGAGGTTGGCGGAAATGGAGAGATACGCGGTGCCGCTCTTGCGTGACTCCTCGAGCGGCTGACCCTCGGCGTTGACCACCTCCGGGACCGGAGGCGACTCGGGCTTCTTCTCCGGCGGCGAAGGCGGCGTGATCGGCTGCTGGAGGTACTCCTGCACGGCGCCGCTGACGGCGGACACCTTCGGGTCCACGTCCACCTGCGGGCGCTGGGCGAACTTCCACGCCCCCACGGCGAAGAACACCGCGCCCACCAGCGCGATGATCCCCGCCAGACCCAGCATCCGACGCCTCCGCCGCGCGTCCTCCAGGAGGTTGCGCTCCTCGGTGAACATGCGGCGCTGGGCGACGGCGGCCTTCACCTCGGGAGCCGTGGGCGGCGGCATGGGGATGTACGAGCGATCCGGCTCGGCCTCCTCCTGCTCCTTCCGAGCACGCACCATGGAGGGAGGCAGGCGCGCCCGCGTCACCGTGCCCTCCGAAGGAGGCAGGCGCGCCCGCGTCACCGTGCCCTCCGAGAGGGGCAGGCGCGCCCGCGCCATCGTTCCCCCGGAACGGGGCTCGGACCCGAGCGGAGCGGTGACGGAGTCC
>QKJM01001044.1 GCA_003249315.1 Archangium sp. | reverse complement strand
CCGGAAGACCGAGAAGCGGTGGAGTTCCTCCTGTACCACCGCGGGTACGCCCTCCTCGAACTCCAGCGTCCCGGAGAAGCGGTGGAGAGCCTGCGCCGGCTCTTCACGCTCGACGGCACCCAGGCCCACCAACGGCTCCTTTTGGCCGACGCCCTCATCCGCGGCGAGTGCTGGGAGGAGGCCCTCGCCCACCTGGAAGCCGGTCTCGCCGAAGAGCCCGAGCACCCAGGGTGTCTGTGTGCCATGGGCTGGACCCTCTACCAAATGGGCGAACAGGATGAAGGTCGCACGTTGTTGGAGCAAGCCCTGGAGGTGCACCCTCTCTACCACCCGGCACACTTGGATCTGGGACTGATCCACGCGGCCGAGGGGCGCTGGGAACTGAGCGAGGCACACCTACGGTCAGCCCTGCTCATCGCCCCAGAGGACACCGAGGTCGCCGCGATCCTGGCGGCCGTGCGGGAGAGCCGCGCCCGCGCCACGGCCGAGCGCCGCAAGGTTCGGCAGCTCTCGACGTGGCTGCGGGGTCGCCGCAGCAGTCTGCCAGCAGCAGAGGCCCGCCTCCTGCGCGCCATGCGCCGCGCCCTGCGCAAGTGGGGCGCCGGACACCTGGCCGTGCTTCTGGCCGAGAAGCTTTGGTTCGACTTCGCCGAGGGTGCCTCCCCGGCTGCGGGTTTCGCCGCTGCCTGGGCGGCAGCGGTGTCCCACGCGGCCTTGCGCCTCAACCGTGTCCCAGTGGCCCGCCAGGACGTCGCCTCCCACTGGGGCGTGAGCACTTCCACCCTGGACCGGCGCTACCGTGCGATTCGGGCAGCCTTGTCCCTGGATGCCGCCGACCCCCGCTACGCCGTCGAGGCGCTCCTCGACCAGGCCGCGGCATCGGCCGACGGAGCCGCCCTCAAGCCCGCCGAAGTCATCCCGGTCGATTTCTCCTCCGGCCGGCGCCTCCCAGGCGCTACCCCCTGCCCCTGCGGAAGCGGCTCGCCGGTGGGCATCTGCACGCACCCCGCGCCATCGCGCCCGTAGGCCAGACCCCGCTCCCTCACCCCTGGAAGCGCGCGGCGACTCCCGCAAGGAGATCGAGGATTCGCTCGGCCAACTCCGGGGCGAGACTCCCCATGCCGCAAGAAGGCGTGATGAGACACTGACGCCGCAACAGCGCCTCGTCCACACCGGCCTCTGCGAACCGAGCGATGCCTTCATCGAGTCCCCGGAGCAGACTCTCCTCCGTGAGGTCGTTGGCCTCCTCCGTGGTCGGCACGATCCCCCACGCCAGCACGCCTCCTCCAGCCAGATATTCCCCGACGGCCTCCGGGTAGCAGAGCATTTTCTCCAGAAAGTGGTAGGCGTCGAAGTTAACGATGGGGGCGCCGGACTCGAAGAGCACCGCCCAGTCGGTGTTCCCGCAACAATGGACGCCGGTGAGAACGCCTTCCTCGGCCATGGCCTCCAGCGTGGGTCCCCAGAGGCCCAACACCTGCTCGCGACTCAAAGTGGAGTAGGCCGACCCGTAGACCTCCATCACGGGCTCGTCGAGAAACAACACAACCGGCACGCCGTATTTTGCCAGCCTGCGGACCTGCCATAAGGACTTCTGGGCCACGTGAACGGCCACCACCTCGCGAAAGGTGTCATCGTGGAGTACTTCCCGCCCCTCCAGATCCTTGAGCGAAGTGGCCAGGGTCACTGGTCCGGTCACGTGACCCTTCAGGTACCGAAGGCCCGGTCTAGAACCCTGGACGAGCGCCTCCTCCAACCCATAGAATCCGGGAGCGCGTTCGTTGGATAGGGCAAAGGCCGCGGCGTCTCCACTCAGGACCCGCGCATAGAAGGCCTCCACCTCAGCCAAGCCGCCTCGGGTGTCTACCAGCGGATCCTTCCCTTCCCCGCGGGCGCGCAGGGCTGGAAAGCCCTCCAGGTATTGCAGGGTCATCCCCTCCAGGGGGCTGCGCCGAGGCAGCTGGGGCCAGAAGGGGATCTCCGGGAGGCGCCGGAGCACCGCCTCGACCGCGTCGCCGACCTCCAGGTGAGGGAGACTGCCGATGCCGGTGGGAAGGCCGCACGGAGCGAAGGAAACTCGAGGCGAGATCGTCGTCGGGGAGTCGGGCATGGCGAAGAAAATCCTCTCCGGAGTCTTTTGGGTATTGGGGATATGGCTGACGATTGTCTCGGTGCGACGGGGCGGGTGGGACCTCCTGGTTCCCGGCGCCGCCGTGGCCGCGGCCGCAGCCTTCGGGATCGATCTTCTGCTCCACCGCCACCTGGTCGCGTGGGACCGGGGGTTGGCCCAGACCTTTGTCCACGTGCTCTCGGCCGTGGTGCTGGCGGCTTTCTGCCTCCTCTGGATGTGGCGCCTCATGTTCGCGACGAGCGGCTGAGTGTAGCCGCCGGCCGCGACGCGGGCAACCCGGAGCGTCGGGGGACAGCGATTCAGGGTGGGAGGGTTGTGCTCCGGGACGAGACCGATCGCTACCGGGAGAGGGCGCGCTGCTCCCTACGCCGATGGCCGGCCGCGCAGCGCCGATGGTCGTCCTCACTCTCCAGGACGAGCGCCGGCAGGGATCTCGGCTTTCCGTTCTCGTCCAGGGAGACATACGTCAGGTAAGCCGAAGCGGTGTGCCGCACCTCTCCGGTGCGTAGGTCTTCGGCCTCTACCCGGACGCCCACCTCCATGCTGGTGCGACCCACGCAGTTGACCGAGGCCTTGAGCACCACCAGGTTGCCCACGTAGACCGGCGCGTGGAAGTCGAGTCGGTCGATGCTCGCGGTGACGACGTTCGAGCGTGCATGACGGATGGCGACGACACCGCCCGCCTCGTCGATCAACTTCATGATCTGCCCGCCGTGCACGTTGCCCGCCGCGTTGGCGTGGTGGGGCAGCATCATCTCCGCCACTCCCACCCGGGTCTCGGCGACTCGGCGCCCGTCACTCTG
>QKJM01000240.1 GCA_003249315.1 Archangium sp. | reverse complement strand
GGACCTCCCCCTGGCGGTGTACGTGCGGATCGCGGGAGAGCACTACCTCGCTGTCCATCACAGGAAGATTGCTCGCCACACCCTCCATCCCATCTCCGTCTTGAAGGGATGGGAGGAGGAGAAGAAGAGGATCGACGCGATGCCACCGCAAGACGAGGATGAGGACGAAGAGGATGATGCCTCCGACATGAACGAGTAGGCCGGAGGCCGCTACACCCCCGTAAGCGGTTCCCACACCGAATGAAACCAGGTCGCATGAGAACAACTTCTATTGCCCAGAGAGTCATGGCGACATGCAAGGCCAGCACCAGGATCATCCAGGTTGGGAAATACAGTTATGATTCGCAGTCACGGGGGCCATGGAGAAGGGGCAAGTGGGCCTACTGCGATGAAGCATGCATCCTGCAACTCGCGGATTGCGAGAGCAAAGCTGCCCCTGAACCTCGGAGATTCGAGGCGATAGAGCCCGCGGTTGACTGGGTCAAGGAGAACCGGAATGAACTCCTGGTAGGGGCGGTCATCATCATCGCGGGAGTGGCTTTCGTCGCGGTGCTCGTCGGCACAGGAGGCGGAAGTCTCGCGCTGGTTCCGCTCGTCATGATGGCTTCTCCAGATCAGTCATACGGGACCGAGTTGATGGCGGTGCATCCGTGAACATCTACAAACTCCTCTCTAATGCGGGAGAACTGGTTACCCGCCAATGGCGCGCGACCCAGCCTCCCGAGCACGATAAGATACTTTACCTCGTCCAGGATGCGGGCTTCTATATCTGGCGCACAGGCCAGATCTATCGCTTCGAGGATTACCTCGAGCGCACCGCCACCGACCGCGCGGTCGCGATCGAAGCGTCGATGCGGGTTGAGGAGAGTGAAGACATCAGGAGGGCCGTGCAGCTCCTCTTCCAGATGCGTGACGCCCTTCCATCCAAGAAGGAGAAGCGCCTCGCTCAAGTCGTCATCGACCGGTTCGGGTTCATCACATCCATGGGCCAGCGCGATGATTTCTCCGACTACCTCAAGACCTTCAACAGCGCCCCTCCTCCAGTCATCGCCACTTCGACACGCGTGATGAAGCCGAAACGTGGCTGACGAACCTCCACGAGCCGCCCAACAGTGCCTACATTCTGATAGGAAACGAGTATTACGAGGTCCTCTATTTTCGCGACCGCGGTGTGCGCGCCATCACCCGCGACTATGCCCTGGAGCGATTCATCGAAAGCACCACCTCACGAGGGCTGCCTGTCCCGGCGGCGACGTTCAACACCCTCGCGGAGGCGGAAGCCTGGTGGGCGCATCAACCGGACCTCCCCCTGGCGGTGTACGTGAAGATCGCGGGTGAGTACTACCTCGCTGTCCATCACAGGAAGATTGCTCGCCACACCCTCCACCCCATCTCCGTCCTGGAGGGATGGGAGGAGGAGAAGAAGAGGATCGACGCGATGCACCGGAAGAGGACGACGAGGACGACGAAGAGGACGAGGACGAAGAAGACGAGAAGGATGATGCCTCCGACATGAACGAGTAGGCCGCAGGCCGATGCGCCCCCTGTAGGCACCTCTCACACCGAATCCGAGAGGGCCGAGGGAGTTCGTTCCGAACCGGTCTAGTTGTCAGACAAGTTCGGACAGCGCGTCGCCACCAGCGGCTACTTTCCGCCGACGATGTCGGACCCGGTCACACGTGCATCTCGGAGCCATCTGCGACATGCTCCCGAGGCATGAGAAGAGCGCGGATCCTGCCGCCATCCATGAACTGTACCTGCTCGATGGAACCCTGGTGAGACAGCATGTGCCTCCAGGAGTGCTCCATCCATGAGTGAGCGGAGCCGACGAGCCATGGTGCGAGAACTGGATGTGGAGCAGTGGAAGGAGGAGCTGGTCTCGGCATACGGATTCGGAGACGAAGAGCAGGCGCGCGCCCTGGTCCGGCAACCCGGCCCACGCAAGGCCCGAGCCCTGCTGGAGGCCATGCTGGATGAGGAGGACGGACCCGTGCGCCAGGCCGCCGTCTTCGGACTGGGAGTCCTCGGCGGCGCCGCCAGCGTTCGGAGCCTGGAGCACCAGCTCGTGCGCGAGGAGGCTCGCGGGGATTACGACGGAGACTCCGTCGCTGAAGCCATCACCCAGACACTTGGAAACATCAGGGAAGCGGGAGCACGGGCGAGCCTCGTCCGCCGGCTGGAGCGACTGGCCACCGCCACCGCCGCGCCGGACCTTGGTGATGTGAATACCCTCGCGCGTGCCCTCTGGCACAAGCGCCACCCGGAGTTGCTTCCGGTCGTCCGGCGGAATCTGGAGGCGCTCGCTCTTTCGGAGATGAACTCTCTGCGCGGCCTGCTCGTGCTCCTCGAGAACTCCCCGGAGGCGCTCCAGGCCTGGGCCACGGACAGCTCCGTCCCCGTGGAGCGCAAGACCGAGGTCATCACCGTGCTCGAAGAGGAGGTGCCAGAGACGCTCGTCCCCGCCCTCCTCGCATTCATCTCCGAGGCCCATGCCCTGCTCGCGAGGACCGTGAGCCACCAGGATGAACCCATCGATTTCCACGAACGGCTGCTGACCCTGTTGCTCGAGCACAGGGAGCACCTGCTTCCTCGGCTCCCAGCGGCAACCCGCTCCGAGCTGCGCACCGTGGCCCGGACACTGGTGGCCACCGATCTTCTCAACTGCGCCATCCGCGCCGCTGTCCTTCTGCGATACGTGGGGCTTCCCGAGGATGCTGACCTCCTCATGGCCCACCGCCCCGAGGACTCGACGCTGGCAGCCGTCTTCGACGACGCGGCCCGGCTCCTTCGCCGCCAGAAGAGTCCACCCCCCGCGGGCGGCGCCACGGACTGACTCATGCGCCGCGAGTCCCAGGCCTTCTCAGAGAGGGAAAAGCACGTTCTCGAGCGTGAGGGGCTGGCGTCCGCATTTCCTCCCCTCCCGCGAGCATGCAACC
>QKJM01000990.1 GCA_003249315.1 Archangium sp. | reverse complement strand
ATGGCCGCGTGTCCCTTCGCCCAGCGTGTACGCATCATGCTGCGGATGAAGAGCATCGACGTTGAATGCACGGAGATCGCCGTTGGCCAGTCGAGGACGAAGGAGTTCCTGGCCATCAACCCTGAAGGCAAGGTGCCGGTCATCCGACACGAGGGCCGGGTGCTCAACGAGTCGAGCGTCATCTGCGAGTACCTGGAGGAGGTCTTCCCGGAGCCGCGCGTCTTCCCGAAGGACCCCTACAAGCGGGCGCTCGCGCGAATCATGACGGACTACTGCAACCAGACGTTCGTCCCGAGGATGTACCGCCTGCTGATGAACCAGGACCGCGCGGCGGGCGCGAAGCTGTACGAAGAGGCCCTCGAGAGCTGGCGCTGGGTGGACGCCTTCCTCGTCCGCCACAACCCGTCGGGGACGTACCTCGACGACACGGATGGTTTCTCCCTGGCCGAGCTCAGCTTCGCGCCCTTCTTCCAGCGCTACTGCTTCAACGCGCACTACCGGGGCTTCCAGTTGCCGGACGAGGCGCGCTACGCGCGGGTCAGGCGCTGGCGGGACGCGCTGCTCGCCGAGCCGCTGGTCCGTGAGACGGGCATGCCGGACGAGGACTTCATCAAGCTCTACTTCGACTACTCCCTGGGCTACGGGAATGGCGCGGTGCCACCCGGTCGCGAGTACAGCTCCTTCGACCTGAAGGTGCCGCTCGCCGAGCGACCGGTGCCGCCGCGCGGAGAGCGTCCCCTCTGACAGCGCGCCAGGCGCCTCAGGCCGCGGCGCCGCTCGAGTCCGAGGTGGGCAGTCGCGCGATGCAGCGCTGGAGGGCCTCGCGCAGGGCGCGTGCGCGAAGGTCGTTCAGTATCGTGCCGCCCATGCGGTTCATCACATAGCCGAAGCCCACCTGTGCGTCCGGGGCCGCGAAGCCCAGCGAGCCGCCCGCGCCCGAGGTGCCGAAGGCGCGCGGGCCGAAGCCGAAGTCGAGTCCGGGGCAGGGGCGGGTGTAGCCCAGCGAGAAGGCCGTCTTCAGCTTCAGCACCAGGTCCCTGGTGCCTCGGGTGGGGAGGACGGGGGGCTCGGTGAGGGCCCGCAGGGTATCGGGGCCGAGTCCCAGCTCCGTGCCGCCGGTGGCCATCGCGCTGTAGGCCCGGGCGATGGCGCGCGCCTGGCCGATGCCTCCGGAGGCCGGTAGCTCCAGGGGTCGGTACTCGGGCGAGTCGAGTCCGGAGAGGAGGGGCAGGCGTGGGTTGCCCAGGCTGCGGGTGGTGAGCGAGCCGGGCCACAGGAAGGCCAGCACCATGCCTGTCGGAAGCTGGTTGCGGCGGAGGACCTCCAGCTTGGGCAGGGCCTGCAGTCGGGCCAGGCGCGAGGCGGGCACGTCCGCGGGCAGACCGATGTGGAACTCGAGGCCGAGCGGCGCGGCCACCTCCTCCCGGAAGAAGCGTCCGAGGGTGCGGTGCTGAGGATCCACTCGGCGCAGCAGCTCGCCGAGGTACCAGCCGATGGAGAAGCTGTGGTAGCCGTGGCGCGTCCCCGGCTCCCACTCGGGCGCCTGCCGGGCGAGGATGCGCGCCAGTCCGTCCAGGTCCGCCAGCTTCTTCGCGTCCAGCGGCTCGTCGATGGCGGCCAGTCCGCCCTGGTGCGCGAGCAACTGGCGCACGGTGATGCGCGACTTGCCGGCCTGGGCGAACTCCGGCCAGTACGTGGCCACGGGCGCCTCGAAGTCCAGCCACCCGCGCGCGTGCGCCACCGCGGCGGTGATGGCCGCCATGCCCTTGGTGGTGGAGAAGACGAGCGCGCAGGTGTCTTCCTCCCACGGCTCGCGGGTGTGTACATCCTTCCACCCGCCCCAGAGGTCCACCACCTTCCGGCCCCGGTGGTACACGGCGCAGGCCGCGCCCAGCTCGTTGCGCTCGACGAAGTTGCGGTGGAAGGTTTCGCGCACCTCCTCGAAGCCAGGGGCCACGGTGCCGTGGATGACCACGGAGGCACCGGGACCTACTTCATACAGGGAGGGAGGCTGTGTGGCGCTCACGGAGTCCCCGTCGGGCGGCGGATGGGGAGGAACTCGGGCCGCCACATCTCCGTATCGAGCAGTGTCTCCAGGTCCTCGGGCAGCGAGCGCGTGGCCACCTCCTCCTTCTGCGCCTGGCGGAGGACGGCGAGGGCCACCTGGCGGCTCGCCGCGCGCAGCTTGTCCATGCGCGGGTAGAGCACGCCTTGCTCCAGCCCCGAGCCCTCCGTGTAGTCCGCCAGCGCCAGCGACGCCGCCGTCAGCATCCCGTCCGTCACCTTGCGCGCCCGGCTCAGCAGCACGCCCAGCCCCAGCCCGGGGAAGATGAACACGTTGTTGCCCTGGCCCACCGCGTGCCGCGCCCCGTTCCACTCCACGTCCTCGAAGGGGCTGCCCGTGGCCACCAGGGCCCGGCCCTCCGTCCACCGGTAGATGTCCGCCGGCACCGCCTCGCTCTTGGTCGTGGGGTTGGAGAGCGCGAACACCATCGGGCGCGGCGTGTTTCGCGTCACCGCTCGCACCACCTCCTCGTCGAAGGCCCCGTGCTGCCCGGAGAGCCCCAGCAGCACCGTTACCTTCGCCTCCCGCACCGTCTCCAGCAGGCTCGGAATGGCGCCTTGCAGCTTCCACCCCGCCACCCGCGCCGGCTCGTGCGCGAGCTCCAGCTTGTAGGGCTCCAGCCCTCGCCGGTCCTTCAGGATGAGGCCCTTGGAGTCGATGAGGAAGATGCGCTCGCGCGCCTGCTGCGTGCTCAGCCCCTCGCGCTCCAGGCCGCGGACGATCTGTCGCGCCACGCCCACGCCACCGGCGCCCGCGCCGTGTACCACGTACACCTGCTCTCCGAGGTGCGTCCGGGTGCGCCTCGTGGCCGTCAGCAGGCCCGCCAGCACCACCGCGCCCGTGCCCTGCACATCGTCGTTGAGCGAGGGCA
>QKJM01000714.1 GCA_003249315.1 Archangium sp. | reverse complement strand
CTCCCTTCGCCGTCGACGGTAGCGCGATGATGGGCCGGCCCCCCTGGCTGCGCGCCGCTCCTCTGATGAAGTCCACCTGCCCTCCAATCCCCGAGTAGAAGCATCCCCCCAGCGTGTCCGACGCCACCTGTCCCGTCAGGTCCACCGCCAGCGCCCCGTTGATGGCCACCATCCGCTCGTTGCGCGCCACGTTGAAGGGGTCGTTCGTGAAGTCGCTCGGCCTCATCTCCAGAGCAGGGTTGTCGTGGGCCCACTCGTACAGCCGGCGCGTCCCCATGATGAAGGAGGTCACCAGCTTGCCCGGCAGCCGCGTCTTCCTGCTCCCTGTGAGCACCCCCGCCTCGACCAACTCCATCACCCCGTCGGAGAGCATCTCCGTGTGCAGGCCCAGGTCCTCGTGCCCCTTGAGCGCAGCGAGCACCGCGTCCGGAATCCCTCCGATGCCCACCTGCAGCGTGGCTCCGTTGGGAATCAGCCGCGCGATGTGTTCGCCAATCTGCCGCGACACCTCATCCTGGGGTGCGTGGGCCAGCTCCAGCAGCGGCGTGTCCACCGGCACCATGCGGTGTAGCCGGCTCACGTGCAGGAACGAGTCCCCATGCGTGCGTGGCATGTGTGGATTCACCTCGGCGAGCAGCAGCGCCGCCGTGTCCACCGCGGCGCGCATGATGTCCACCGAGACGCCCAGGCTCACGTACCCGTGCGCGTCCGGCGGGCTCACCTGTAGCAGCACCACGTCCACTCGCACCCGCCGGCTCCGCAGCAGCTCCGGTATCTCCGAGAGGAAGACGGGCATGAAGTCCGCCCGGCCCTCCTGTACCGCCTTGCGCACGTTCGGCCCGATGAAGAAGGCCGTGTGACGGAAGCGGTGCTGGTACTCCGGCTCCACGTAGGGCGCGGGGCCCAGCGTCAGCAGATGCACCACCTCGTTGTCCGCCAGGTGCCCGCCCTTCTCCACCATCGCGCTCACCAACGTCACCGGCTCGGCCGCCCCCGAGCCGATGAGGATTCGCCGCCCTGGCTGTATCAGCCGGATGGCCTCCTCCGCCGTGGAGAGCTTCTCCGCGTACCTCTGCCGCCAGTCCAGCTCGCGCATCTCTCGGCCTCCGGCTCAACGGTGCTGCCGGGCAGGCACCGTGTCACCCGGGACGGCTCGGGCGCTCCGTGTCAGAGCGGGCGAGCAGGGGATCGTCCCTCCGGGACACGGGGGAGGGCGCTTCACGGGTACAGTTCCGGGAGCCGGGACTCTCCTGGCGCCTCGGAAACGGGCAGACCTTCACCCTTGCCCCGGAGTCCTCCATGTTCGTTTTGCTCCGCCGTCGCATCCTCGCCGCCTCGCTGGCTGCCCTGCTCCCGCTCGGTTGCTCCTCCTCCCGCTCGGTCGTCCGGACGGAGGCGGACGCTTCCATCTCCGCCGCGCCCGAGGAGGCGCCTCGCTGGGGGCTCGTCATCCCCGGTGGTGCCGGTGTCATCCTGCGCGAGTCCCTGACCTCCGAGCGCGAGGCCGCCGTCCGTGCCACCCTCCAGGAGGCCCTACAGGCCGGTCACGTCATCCTCGCCCGGGGTGGCTCCAGCCTCGATGCCGTCACCGCCGCCATTCGAATCCTCGAGGACTCGCCTCTCTTCAATGCTGGCAAGGGTGCCGTCTTCACCCACGAGGGGAAGAACGAGCTCGATGCCGCCATCATGTTTGGTCCCACCCGCCAGGCCGGGGCTGTCGCCGGGCTACGCCACGTGAAGAATCCCATCACCCTCGCCCGCGCGGTCATGGAGCAGTCTCCGCACGTGATGATGATTGGCGAGGGGGCGGAGGCCTTCGCCAGGCAGCAGGAACTGGAGCTGGTGTCCGAGAGCTATTTTCATACCGAGGAGCGCTGGCAATCGCTCCAGCGCGCCCTGGAGGCCGAGGGCTCCCAGGCTCGGCAGCCCACTTCCTTCTGGTCGCGCCCCGAGGGCCGCGCGTTCAAGTTCGGCACCGTGGGCGCGGTGGCGCTCGACCAGAAGGGGCAGCTCGCCGCGGGCACCTCCACCGGGGGCATGACGAACAAGCGCTTCGGCCGCGTGGGCGATGTGCCCGTCATTGGCGCCGGCACCTACGCGGACTCGCGCTGCGCCGTCTCCGCCACCGGCCACGGTGAGTTCTTCATCCGCTACACCGTCGCTCGCGATATCTGCGCCCGCCTCCAGTACCAGGAGCTGCCCTTGCGCGAGGCCGCCGACACCGTCGTCATGGACGTGTTGGTGAAGGCCGGCGGCGAGGGCGGCGTCATCGCCCTGGACGAGCACGGCAACGTCGCCATGCCCTTCAACTCCCCCGGCATGTACCGTGGCTACATGGGCCCCGACGGGGTTCCTTCGGTGGCCATCTTCCGCGAGGAGTAGCGGTCTGGCCGTGCGCCGCCTCACTCCCACTCCTCCGGCGGATGACCCCGTTCGAGGAGCGTCGAGGCGTTCACCTCACGCTGGCCTGCGCTGCGGCATGCACTTGTTCCCGCAACCATCGGTGCGCGGGATGGTGCTGCCGGTTCGGGTGCCAGAGCTGCTGGATGCGGAGTGGCTCGTGCGCCATCGGCACCGGCACGACCTCGAGTGGAAATACCTCGGCGAAGCGATGCGCGACCCGCTCGGGGAGCGCGGCGAGGAGGTCGGTGCTGGAGAGCACCCACGGGGCGACGAGGTAGTGCGGCATGAACAGCACGATGTTGCGCCGCAGCTTCGTCTTCCGTTCGAACTTCCCCTCCGTGCCTCCCCTCGGTGAGACGTGGAGCTGGGGCAGTGAGAGATCGAGCCGCTCGGGGTGCCGGAGCGCCGGGTGCTTCCGGCGCCCCACCATCACGAAGCGCTCATGCACCAGCACCTGTCTCCGGAGCCCCCTCGGCGCGCGATCTCCGGGCGCGAGGTCGAACACTCCGATGACCAGGTCGAGTTCCCCGGCCTCGAGCTCCGCGGTGGGAAAGTCACGTGGCAGCGGAACCACACGCAGCCGAAGCCCGGCGTAGCGTACGAAATCCTGCACGAGCCGCGGCAGCACCACCATCTGAGCGTGGTCGCTCGCGGCGATGACGAAGGTGTGCTTCGCCGTCTCGGGAGCGAAGGTGGGTGGAGGCGTGAGGGCCTCCTGGAGTTGCCGGAGCGCGAGCGTCAGCGGGCCCCGTAGCTCGAGCGCGCGCGGGGTGGGCACCATGCCGTCGCGGCTACGCACGAAGAGCGGGTCCCCCAGGGCCTCCCGGAGCCGTGCGAGGGCGTTGCTCGTCGCCGGCTGTGACAGCCTCAGCCGCGCCGCTGCCCGCCCCACGCTCCGCTCGATGAACAGCGCATCGAGCACGCGGAGCAGGTTGAGGTCGAAGGTCGCCATATTCATGTGGTGAATCTCCATCATTCCGACATCCATCGTGCCAATGCACGCGGGACATCGCACTGTGAGGCCAGACGCCAACCAAAGGAAGTCCGCCATGAAGAAGCTGCTCCCGTTGTTGCTGTTGACCGCGTGCGCGACGCTGCCAGACGCTGCCCCGCACGCCTTCGTGCCGCTGCCCTCCCCGGTGACGCCCATCGAGGTGTGTTGGATCGACACCGGAGGCGTCTCGGTACCCGGCGGCTACGGCGCGGCTGGGAGTACGCAGGCGCAGACATGGGAGGTGACCTCTCCGGCGCTCCTCATCCGCCACCCGAAGGGGGACCTCCTGCTCGACAGCGGTATTTCCGAGAAGGCTGAAGAGGAACACCGCGAACTGGGGGCGTGGGGACGGTTCGTCTTCTCTCAGACCGCGGGCCGCAACATCCCACGGCGCAAGCTGACCGATGCGCTCGCGGCCCTCGGCGTGACGAAGCCGATGGCGGTGCTGCTCTCTCACGTGCATGCCGACCATGCCGGCGGTGTCTCGACGCTGCCGGGCGTCCCGGTGTGGCTCGCCGCCGAGGAGCAACGGCTCGTGGAGACGGAGCTGAAGCACCCCCGCGACGTGATGATGCCGGCCCACGCGCGCGCGATGGAGGGGCGCATGGTGCCCATTTCGTTCGAGTCGGTTCCCTTCGCGAATCAGGATGAGCGCTTCGACGTCTTCGGTGATGGAAGCGTGGTGG
This sequence comes from Archangium sp., assembly GCA_003249315.1. Taxonomy (GTDB): domain Bacteria; phylum Myxococcota; class Myxococcia; order Myxococcales; family Myxococcaceae; genus QKJM01. The sequence continues at coordinate 6,952 of QKJM01000714.1, read as the reverse complement.
TGGTGCCGATGCCTGGCCACACACCGGGGAGCATCGCCACCTTCGTCAACGTCTCGCCAACGTTCCGCTTCGTGCATGTCGGCGACATCATCAGCCTCCAGGAGTCCATCGACCGGCGTGTCGGCAAATCATGGCTGATGCGGACGCTCACGGACGAGGACGAGGAGGCGACGGCCGCGCAGGTGGCGAAGCTGGTGCAACTCCATGAGGCCGACCCCGACCTGGTCATCCTTCCCGCGCATGATCGGTCCGTATACGTCCGGCTCTTCGGCGAAGACGCGGAGCCGCTTCCCCCGTGCCGTGGCCGGTGAGCCCGAGGCGCGTCCGCGGTGGTAGGGGAGTGCCGGCCCGCACGGCGGCACAACCTCCTGGCGAGCGCGGGTCTTCAACTGTAGAGTGGAGAGGGCTCATGTGGGAGGCGCCTTCGTCTCGAGTAAGGAGTGCCGTGGAGAAGGATGTCTCGGTGGCCGAGCGGACGACGAGCGAATCGCTCCCGAGCAGCGTGCCATGGAGCGTGGTGGTGGCGGTGGGCGCGGGGCTGCTGGCGCTGGCGCGGGTGCTGTACTCGCCACACGTGGAGCTGGCGCCGCAGGAGGCCTACTACTGGCAGTACGCGAGGCACCCGGCCCTGTCGTACTTCGATCACCCGCCGATGAGCGCGTGGATGATAGGGCTGTCGACGCGGTGGATGGGGGATACGGAGCTGGGGGTGAGGGTGCCGACGATTCTCTCGGGCTTCGCGCTGACATGGCTGCTGTATGGGCTGGGGAGGCGGCTGTACTCGGCGCGAGCGGGGGCGCTGGCGGCGTTGGCCGCGAACGCGACGGTGCTGCTGGGGCTGGGCGGGGTGGTGATGACGCCGGACGTGCCGCTGGTGTTGTGCTGGACGGCGGCGCTGCGGGTGCTGTGCGAGCTGGTGCTGCCGGACGGAGCGGGCGCGGGGCGGTGGGGAGCGCGCTGGTATGTGCTGGGGGCGTTGGTGGGGTTGGGAATGTTGTCCAAGTACACGGCGGGGCTGCTGCTTCCACAGATTCTGGTGACGGCGCTGCTGACACAGCGGGGGCGCGCCGCGCTGCGGACGCCATACCCATATGTGGGCGTGCTGGTAGCGCTGTGCATCTTCACACCGGTGCTGGTGTGGAACGCGATGAACGGGTGGGCGAGCTTCGCCTTCCAGACGGCGGGGCGGGCGTCGGAGGTGCGCGGGGTGCGGCCCTTCCTGGTGGGGCGCTACGTGGGGTTGCAGGCGGTGGCGGTGGGGCCGGTGCTGTACCTGGGGCTGTGGGCCGTGGCGTGGCGGCTGGTGCCCAGGGCTCGCGCCGGGGAGCCTCGGGCGGTGTTGCTGGCGCTGTCGGCGGTGCCGGGGTTGCTGCTCTTCACTGCGGTGTCTCCGGTACACTGGGTGAAGATGAACTGGGTGGCGCCGTGTTACCTGGGGTTGATGGTGGCGCTGGCGGGCGAGTGGAGCGCGAGGTGGGACACGCCTCGGGTGCGACGGTGGGCCTGGGGCACGGTGGGGAGTGGGGCGGTGCTGACGGGGGCGATGTACCTGATGCCGCTGGCGCCGTGGATACCCTTCAGCAACAGGGATGCGCTGACGAACGGCTGGAAGGAGCTGGCCGAGCGGGTGGAGTGGCAGCGGGTGCGCCTGTACGCGCTGCATGGCTCGGCGCCGGAGGTGGTGGGCTGGGGGTACAAGGCGGCGAGCGAGCTGGCCTTCTACCTGCCCGGGAGGCCTCGAACGCAGTCGAGCGGGGTGCTGGGGGGCCGGGGGCTGGCGTATGACTACTGGCTGGACGTGGAGAGGGAGCGTGCGCTCTCGGGGAAGGACGTCCTGGTGGTGGTGGACCGGCGCGAGAAGATGCGCGACGGGGAGATGCGGCTGAGCAGATTTTGCGAGACGCACGAGCAGCTCGAGGAGGTGGCGGTACACCGAGGCCCTCACGAGGTGACTCGTTTCACGCTGTGGTACTGCCACGGACTGAGGCTGCAGAGCTACCCCTTCGCCTCGTGAGTCCTTCAGCCCCCCGAGGACTCCGAGCTGGCCGCGGGCGTCTCGGATGGCTCCGAGGGAGGGGGAGGCGTCTGGGGCTTCGCGGCCGCCGGGAGCTGCATCGGGAGCGTGCCCTCCGAGAGCAACCCCTGCACCAGCACGTCGAACTGCTCGAGCACCGCGGCAGCGTCCTTCCCGCTCATGAGCTGCTGCTGCAGGCCCGCCAACGTGGTCGCCATCCGCAGACGCTCCTGCACCAGTTGCTGGTTCAGCCGAGCCTTCGAGGCCTGCTGGGTCGCCTGCATCGCTTCGTCGGCTCCTCCTCGCACCATGGTTTCCAGCGCTTCCACCAGCCGGTTGAGCATCCGGTACACCACCGAAGAGGAGAACCCTCCCAGCAACGCCAGCGCCGCCGCGGAGAACCTCACGACGACATGCTTCCCGTCCGTCGGCTCCTCGGTCGGCGTGAAGTTGAAGTTGATGAGCGTGGCCAGGATGAGCCCCGCGATCAACCCGTGTATGAAGCGCGTCCAGTACGTCACCTGGCCCTGAGGGTCGAACGTCTTGGCCGAGATTTCCCGCTCCGCCTGCGACAGCCCCGCGAACGAGGCGCCCAGCGCCGCCGCCGCCAGTATGAACAGCTCGTTCACCAGCAACGGTATCCCCGCGGACTGGAAGAGATTCCCGTACTCGGGGTGGTTGATGTATGGCGACAGGCTGCACCCGAGGAACGCCACGAGCGAGAGGATGGCCGTCATCGTCATCCTCCTCACCAGTGAGAAGTGACCCAGGAAGCGCGTCATCCGGTTGAGCGACTGGCTCTCGGACAGTCCGACGATGAAGCGGGGGGTCGCGGGGGTCACCAGCTCCGCGAGCTGCGCATGTGCTTGCGCCAGCTTCTCCAGCTCCGCCTCTGGCGCCCGACGCGTCGTCTCCAACTGCTGCAGGAGCGCCGGCGGCATCCTCAGCCCCGAGGCCAGGGCGTAGCTCGCCATGGCTTCGCTCTCTTCCAGGAGCTGCTGACAGAGCGGTGAAATCTCCGGGGACGAAGCGACGACTGTGTCAGAGGGAGCGGGCATGGTGGTCCGGCATTCTACTCCCGCCGGACGTTTCCCGGGAGTCAGGCGGGCAAGCATCCGGCAGTGTTTGCCGGCGCCTGCCCCGCCGAGCGCGAGAGGAGGCCGCTACCGGGCCCGGGTGAGCCCGGCGGCGACCTCCCTTCGGGCGGGCCTACTTGCAGGTGTCGTTGGTGCCCAGGGGGCCCGAGTTGCAGCCGACCGGGCAGTACGCCACGGTGCCGCCCTGGCTGTCACACTTGTAGACGTAGCCGCCGCTGCACGTCCACCACTGCTGGCCGCCGTAGGCGGAGTTGGCGCAGCTCCAGCCGCTGGCGGGGTAGATGCACAGGTCGTCCTTGCCCAGCGAGTTGACGAAGCAGCCACGGCTGCACGTCTCGCTGATGGGATTGCCGGAGGCGTCGCACTTGTAGCGGGCGCTGCCGCTGCACGTCCAATACTGCTGGCCGGCGTAGGCGGAGTTGGCGCAGTTCCAGGACGTGCCGCCGCCACCGCCGTTGGCCTTGGCGTGCGCCCAGCCCATCGTCCACCAGCCGCTCCAGCCCGGGTAGACATAGCCGCCGCTGCGGGTGAGCGTGCGCGCGCCGGTGCCATTCACGTTCTGCTCGATGATGCTGACCGTGCTGGACGTCACCGCGGTGACGAGCGCCACGTGCCCCCACGCGCCGCCGTCGTCGAAGACGATCATGTCGCCGGGCACCGGCGGGTGGGCCGAGTCGCCATTGTTGTACACATCCACGCTGGTGCGCGGCGCGTTGGCGAGCAGATCATGCGCGTTGCCGTACCAGCTCAGGCCCCACTTCGTCTTGAAGTGCCGCATCACCAGCTCGACACATTGGTAGCGGTACCCGTAGGTGCCATAGCCGTTACATGAGGTGCCGGTACCCGTGTACACGCCGTTGGAATAGGCCGCCGTGCCATTCCACGTCTGCAGCGCCACGCCACAGGCCGGCATCGTCACGCCCTGCTCCAGGCTCGAGGGGTTGACGGGGCCGTCCGTCATCTCGCTGTCGCCCATGTCCGGGCCGCAGGCCGCCAGCAGCAGCGCACTCAGCGTGAGGGAGAGGAGCTTCTTGTTCACCGGGTCCTACCTTTCGCGGGGGGATACATTCGCGGCAGATTGGAAAAATCCGTCCGCAGCCAATTCCTTGGAATATAGGAAAAGGTCCCTCACCGTAGAGGATTTCCAACCTGAGTCAAATGGTTTTTGACTCAGCGTGTTGTGGGCCGGGGTCCAAGACGCTCAGGGCGTACGAATCTGGCGGGCCCTGCGCCGCACGGCCTCGCCAATGGCTCCGAGGGGGAGGACTTCGTCCACCGCGCCGCGCTCGATGGCCACGCGAGGCATACCGAAGACCACACAGCTCGCCTCGTTCTGCGCGATGGTGGCGGCTCCGGCCTGTTTCATGGCGAGCAACCCCTCCGCTCCGTCCTCGCCCATCCCCGTCAACAGCACCCCCACCGCGTTCTTGCCCGCCGCGCGCGCCACCGAGTGGAACAGCATGTCCACGCTCGGCTTGTGCCCCGACACCCGAGGCCCGTCCAGCACCTCCACCCGGTAGTAGCCACCGCTGCGCCGCACCATCAGGTGCCGGTTGCCCGGGGCGATCAGCGCGCGTCCCTGCTGTACCCGGTCCCCAGACTCCGCCTCCTTCACGTCGATTCGGCAGAGCTCGTCCAACCGCTTCGCGAAGGCCGTCGTGAAGTGCTCCGGCATGTGCTGAACGATGACGATGCCCGGGCAGTCCGGTGGCATCGTCATGAGCAACTGGCGCAGCGCCTCGGTGCCGCCGGTGGAAGCGCCCACCGCCACCACCTTGTCCGTCGTCACCGTGAGCAGCGAGGGCGCTGGCTTCTCCGGCGCCGCCCCCACTCGCACCTGGGGCTCCCTCCGCCGCAGCCGGCCACGCACCCGCGCCGCGTTGCGGATGGATTCCACCAGCCGTGCCCGGGACTCACGCAGGAAGTCCCCCACCCCCAGCGAGGGCTTGGGGATGATCTCCACCGCCCCCTCCTCCAGCGCGCGCACCGCCGTCTCGGAGCCCGTCCCCACCAGCCCGGAGCACACCACCACCGGCACCGGATCATCCTCGCGCATCAGCTCCCGCAGGAACGTGAGCCCGTCCATGCGTGGCATCTCCAGGTCGAGCACGATGACGTCCGGCCGGTGGCTCTTCATCTTCTGCCGCGCGATGAGCGGGTCCGACGCCACCGTCACCTCGAATCCCGGATCATGCTCCAGCAACATCCGCACGCCCTGGCGGACCACCGCCGAGTCATCCACCACCAGTACGTGCAGCACCACTGCCATGCGTCATCACCCTCGCTTGGGGGTGTAGACTGTAGGCGTCACCGTGCGCACGCGCCACCCCAGTCCCGAGAGGCTCTCGGAGTGTCCGAGGAAGAGCAGCCCCTGTGGGGACAGGTGACTCAACAGCCGCTCCACCGCCCGGGACTTCGAGGCCGCGTCGAAATAGATGAGCACGTTCCGGCAGAAGATGAGGTCGAAGCGCCCCAACAGCCCTGGCTCATCGTTCAGGTTCACTCGCTGAAAGCGCACCAGCGCGCGCAGCTCGGGGCCCGCCTTCATCCGCCCTTCCTGGCTGCCCACGCCGCGCAGCATGTATCCGCGGAGGTAGTGTCTCGGAATCTCCTCCGACTTCTCGAGCGGCCAGAGCGCCTGGCGCGCCTGCTCGAGGACGCGCGTGGAGAGGTCCGTCGCGAGGATGTCGATGCTCCATCCCTCCTCGGCTGGCAGGTGGTGGCGCAGCACCATGGCCAGCGAGAAGGGCTCCTCGCCCGTCGAGCATCCCGCGCTCCACACCCGTACCCGGCGCCCCTCGCCACTCCCCGTGTCCGCGCGCGCGCGCCAGCGCGGCAGCACGTCACGCTCCAGGAGCTCGAAGTGCCGGGGCTCGCGGAAGAAGTGCGTCTCGTGCGTGCAGAGGGCGTCCAGCAGCCGCACCCGCTCCTCGGCGTCCTCCTCCGCGCGTCGCAGGTAGGCGCCGAACGAGAGGCCGCCCAGCTCGCGCAGCCGGCGGGAGATGCGCCCCACCAGCAACGCCCGCTTCGCTGGTGACAGCCAGATGCCCGCCTCCTGGTAGACGAGCCGCTGGTAGCCGAGGAACTCCCGCTCGCCGAGTGGCGGTAGCGAGGGCTCTGGCGCCTCCCGGTGGTCTTTGCTCAAGCAGAGGTCTCGGAGGTGCCCGCGGAGGGCGTTTCCACCGGGGCTCGCAGCTCGGTGGTTGCCGCCAGCTCCTGGCTGCTGAGCACCTTGTCGAGGTCCAGCAGCAGCACGAACTTCTTCCCCATCCCCACCTTCCCCATCCCCACCAGGTACTCCCCGTGTATGGGCGTCCCGAACGCGGGCGGCGCCAGCACCTCCTCCGGCTCCAGCTCGATGACGTGACCGATTGCGTCCGCGAGCAGCCCCAGGACCACCGTCTCTCCTCCCTGCTTCACCTCCACCACCACGATGCAGCTCCACCGCGTCAGCTTCGCCGGCTCCATTCCCAGCTTCACCGCCAGGTCCACCACCGGCACCACGCTCCCCCGCAGGTTGAACACCCCCGTCACCCACCTGGGGGCGCCGGGGATTCTCGTCACCGTGTCGTACTCGATGATCTCCTTCACCTGGAGGATGCCGAGCGCGTATTCCTCTCCCGCCAGGATGAAGCTCAGGTACTGCGTCGACGCCGTTGGTACGTGTCCGTTCATGTCCTTCACCTAGAAGCGCTTGAACTCGCGGTCCTCATCCAGCGCTGGCTCGGAATGGAGCGCCGCCGTCATGCGCTCCGGGGCTCTCGCCGCGGCCTTCAACCCACGCGCCATGGAAGGACCGGGCCCTCCGGGGTGGCCAGCGCCCGGTCGATGCCGTGGCGAC
>QKJM01000524.1 GCA_003249315.1 Archangium sp. | reverse complement strand
GTAGACGTGGGGTACACCCCGCTCATGCGCCGCCTGGAGGAGGCAGTAGAGGTGGTCCATCGACGAGTGTACGCCCCCAGGGGACACCAGCCCGAGCAGGTGGAGCGCCTTTCCGTCCGCCCTGGCCTTGTCGAACGCGGCGACGATGACGGGGTTGGCGGCGAGCTCGCCGGACTCGCAGGCGCGATTGATGCGCACCAGGTCCTGGTAGACGATTCGGCCGGCGCCGATGTTGGTGTGGCCCACCTCCGAGTTGCCCATCTGTCCCTCGGGCAGGCCGACAGCCAGGCCGGACGTCTGTAGCTCCGTGTAGGGACAGTCATTCCTCAGCAGGTCGAGCCGCGGGGTGCCGGCGAGCAGGATGGCGTTGTCTTCACGCTCCTGGCGAACTCCCCAGCCGTCCAGGATGCAGAGCAGGACCTTGTGCGCGGGCTTCATGGAGGAAACCTAAGCCCTCCGCCCGGACGCTCTCCACCCGCTCGCCCGGCTGCCGTGGGCGCGTGCATACGGGCCCGTGGTGCCTCACTCCCTTCGGCCGCGCGTCTTGTAGGTGAGGACGGGGGCGAGCGTGGCCACCACCCGGACCAGCCCGGCGTCCACCAGGTCCTGCACCACCCGGTCGATGGCCTTGTAGACGGGAGGTGCCTCCTCATAGAGCAGGTCGCGGTCCTCGCAGACGACGTGGCTCTTGAAGACGGTGCGGGTAAGGGCTTCGGGAGTGAAGCGCTCGCGCATCCGGTCGCGGGCGCTGGAGCGCGTCCACTTGCGTCCGGCCCCATGCGCCAGGCTGTGGGCGCTGCCGGCCCCATCGCCCACCGGCAGCACCAGGTAGCTCAGCGCGCCGCGGCTGCCCGGAATCACCACCGGCCCCGCGTCCGAGGGCGCCGCTCCCTTTCGGTGCAGCCAGCGGGTACGGCCGCCGAAGTCCTTCGGGGTGACGTTGTTGTGGCAGATGTCGAGCACGCGCCGCCCCGCAGCTCCGATTCCCTGCATCATCCTCCGAGCGATCACCGCGCGGTTGGCCCGGGCCCAGGCCACCGCCTGGTCATGTCGCGCCAGGTAGGTCCGCGCCTCGTGCGTGTCCTCCGTGAGTCCTCCCGTGCCGTGTCTGTCCACGTGGGCGCGGAGGATGGCCTCCCCCAGCCCGCGCGAGCCCGAGTGTACGAGCAGCAGCAGCCGGTCCCTTCCCAGTCCCAGGGAGGAGAAGGTGGCCGCGTCGTGTACCGACTCCACTCGCTGCACCTCGGCGAAGTGGTTGCCGCCCCCCACCGTTCCGAGCGCCAGCTCGAAGCCGCAGGGTTGCACTCCCTGCTCGGCGAGCACGGCCTCCACATCCCCGGCCCATGGGCCCTCCAACTCCAACCTCGCCGCCCACCGCTCTGGCTTCGCCTTGCGCGCCGGCAACTCCATGTCCCAGAGCCCCATCCCACAGCCGATGTCGCTGCCCACCAGGAAGGGATAGAAGACGCCCTCGGATGCGAAGGCGGCGCCCACTGGTGCGCCCTTGCCGGGGTGCAGGTCTGGCAGGCCCACCGCGGTGTGCATGCCGGGAAGTCGGGCGGCGGCTTCGAGCTGACGGATGGCCTCGCCCTCCACCCAGGACTGGGGTGAGGCGATGACACGGACATGGGGCTGGGTCGCATTCATGCCCCCGTTGACGCACGCGTCCTCCCGGGCCTGACGGGGGTGCATGGGCTGCTCGCCCGCCTACTTGTGGTAGGGCTCGCCCTTGAGGAGGGTGAAGGCGCGGTAGAGCTGCTCCACCAGCACCACCCGCGCCAGCCGGTGCGGCAGCGTCATCCTCGAGAGCGACAGCACCAGGTCCGCCGACTGCCGCACCCGCTCGTCCAGGCCCTCATCCCCGCCGATGACGAGGAGGAGGTCCTTCGCGCCCACCTGCGCGCGCTCCACGTAGCGGCTGAACTCCACCGAGTCCAGCAGCTTGCCCCGCTCGTCGAGCGCCACCAGCCAGTCCTGCGGCTTGCGGCGCGCGAGGATGGCCTCGGCCTCGACGGCCCGGGCGTCCACCGCCTTGCCCTTCTTCCCACCCGCCTCGGGCAGCTCGATCAGCTCGAAGCGGGTGTAGTGGGCCAGTCGAGAGGCGTACTCCCGGACCGCGGGTTCATAGAGGCCCGAGCGGTCCTTCCCGATGGAGAGGAGCCGGACCTTCAGGCCACCATCTCCCGCTTCGCGTCCGCCCAGAGACCCTCGAGGTCATAGTGGGCCCGCATCTCCGCCAGGAAGAGGTGTGCCACCACCTCGCCGAAGTCCAGCAGCACCCACTGGCCCGTATCCGTGCCCTCGGTGCCGACGGGCCGCACGCCGTCCTCCTTCACCTTCACGACGACGTGCTCGGCCATGGCGGACACCTGCCGATCGCTCTCGCCCGAGGCCACCACGAAGTAGTCCGCGTAGGACGTCATCCCCCGCACATCCAGGATGACGATGTCCAGCGCCTTCTTGTCCGAGAGCAGGTGGGCGATCTTTCGCGCCAGCGCGTGGGCCTGCGGGTTCTCTGGTGGGGCCGGAGGCGCGGCGGGGGCGAGCGCTACCTTCTTCCGGGCCGGCTTCTTCGCCGCCGCCTTCTTCACGGCCGTCTTCTTCGCCGCCGCCTTCTTCACGGCCGTCTTCTTCGACGCCGCCTTCTTCGCGGTCGTCTTCCTGGCAGTGGAGGTGGCCTTCTTCGCCACCGTCTTCTTCGCCGCTGCCTTCTTCGTGGGGGTCTTCTTCGTAGCCATACGTGTTCCTGACACCCTAGCGCACCTGACCGCCGCCGTGGATGACGTACTTCTGACTCGTCAATTCTCTCAGCCCCATGGGACCGAAAGCATGCAGTCGGCTGGTGGAGATTCCGATCTCCGCCCCCAGCCCCAGCTCTCCCCCGTCATTGAAACGGGTGGAGGCGTTCCATACCACCGCGCTGGCCTGGACCTCACG
>QKJM01000079.1 GCA_003249315.1 Archangium sp. | reverse complement strand
CTGACCGGGGCCACCGAGGGAGGTACCGGCATCCTGGCGGATGGGGTCGGGGCGCGGGTGCTCAGCCCGGGCGGCCGGGCGGGGGCCGTGGCCGGCATGGGCGCGGCGGTCGGCATGGGCGCGGCGGTCGGCATGGGCGCGGCGGTCGGCGCGTCCCGCACGGGACCGCGGCGGTCGATCTGGATGTCTTTGTCCAGCAGGCTCGGGACGGCCCGGTTCGACGGCTGGGCGGCGGCGGCGCAGGTGGGACAGTCCCCTACGGGCGGAAGGGACGCTCCGCATTTCAGGCACTTGGACAACGGTTCCTCCGGGCTGGACAAAGCTGTAGCAGCATGAAACGCCCTGTCCGGGTCCGGGGCAAGAAATCCGCTGTGTCCTTTCAGGCAAAACGTCTGCGTCGGGTGACCAGTATCATGCCGACGATGACCCCCACGGCGCCGAGCGCCGAGGCCACCAGCGCGGTGGGGTTGAGTCCGTAGAGGGCCTCGGTCGGATGGACGATCGCGCCGAGGAGTCCCCCGACAACGCCTCCCACGATGCCCAGCAGCAGCAGGCTCCAGAAGCCCATCTGCCGCGGTATCGGCAGGGCGGCGCGCCCGATGATGCCCACGATGCCTCCGATGATGATGTAGGCGATGACTCCCATGCGTGCCTCTCCCTCTCCTCCCCGTGCCTCTTCGGGAGAAGGTAGGAAGGGAGACGGAGGGAGGTCATCCCGGGAGGGAGGAGTGCCCGTCCCCCAGCCTGCTAGCCGAGCTCTCCATCGAGATGCATCATCACCGCGAGCGCGGCGAGCGCGGCCGTCTCGGTGCGGAGGATGCGCCGGCCGAGGGTGACGGTACGGGCGCCGAGGGCCTGGAGCGAGGCGACCTCCTCGCGCTCCAGACCGCCCTCGGGGCCCACCACCAGGGCCACCGGGGAGCCGGGCGGGCAGGAGCGGAAGGCCTCGCCCAGCGGCACGGCGGACTCCTCTTCGTCCAGCACCAGCAGGGTGGTGCCGGGGGCGAGCTGGCGCGCGGCCTCGTCCAGGGGAAGGGGAGGGTGGACGCGCGGCACGTCGTTGCGCCGGCACTGGCGAGCGGCCTCCTCGACGATCCTGCTCCACCGGGAGGTGCGCTCGCCGGCGCGCTTCGGCTCCAGCTTCACCACGCTGCGCGCGGCGGCCACCGGGAAGAAGGAGGTGGCGCCCAGCTCGGTGCCCTTCTGCAGCACCCACTCCAGCTTGTCTCCCTTGGGGAGGCCCTGGAGGATGGCCACCTCGCGGTGGGGTGGGGTGCTCCGGGACGCGCCGAGCACCAGGCGGACCTGGTGGGGCTCCACGGCGGCCACGCGCGCGTCGAAGGAGCGGCCGGTGCCGTCGAAGAGCTCGAGCGTGTCACCTTCGCCGAGTCGGAGGACGTGGACGAGATAGTGGCGGCGCTCGTTGGAGAGCGTCACCTCGGCGGGGGCGGGGTCGGGAATCGGAACGAAGAGGCGGACCAAGGGGGTGTTCTCCTCCGGGGGTGTTCTAGCCCCGGTGGAAGTCCAGCCGCACCCACTCGCCCTGGGTGGCGCCGGGCTCCGCCACCAGTCCGAGCTTCACGTAGGCCGCTTCCACCTCCGCCTTCTGGTGCGTCAGGACACCCGCGAGCACCAGCCGTTCCTTCACCTTCGACACGATGAGCGGTGCCAGCTCGATGAGCGTGTTGGCGAGGATGTTGGCCACCACCAGGTCGAAGGGGCCCTCCACCTCGGTCAGCTCCTGTCCGCTCAGCTCCACCCCGGGCGTGCCGTTGTCCCGGGCATTCTCCAGGGCCAGCTCCACCGCCACCGGATCATTGTCCGTGCCCACCACCCGGCCCGCGCCCAGCTTCTTCGCGGCGATGGCCAGCACCCCCGTGCCCGTGCCCACGTCCAGCACGCTCGCTCCCGGATGGGATGCCATGTAGGTGTCCACCGCCCCCAGGCACAGGGCCGTGGTGGGGTGGTCTCCCGTGCCGAAGGCCATCTTCGGTTCGATCACCACGCGCACCGTGTCCGCGGGCGGCTGCTCCCACGGCGGCCCGACCCACAGCCGGCCGACCTGCACGGACTTGATGTGCGCCTTCCACGCCTCGCTCCAGTCCTCCTGCTGCTTCTCCTCCAGGTGCGTGCGCGCCGTCGGGAACGCCTCCTCGAGCTGCGTGCGGGCCTCCTCGGCCCCCTCCGCGTCCTCGAAGTAGGCCACCAGGATGACCTCCCCCTGGGCGGGCGCCCTCACCCCCGGCATCAGCGGCCCCTCCCGGTCCCTCGTCTCCAGCCCCATCGCTCCTGCTTCGTGCAGCAGATCCTGGGCCGCTTCCGACTCCGTCTCCGGCAGGTCCACCGTGAGTGCCTGATAGGTTCCCGTCATGTGCGCATCTCTCTCGCTTCGCGTTGCCCGCGGCAAGATGCAAGGATTGCTTCAGCCGGGGAAGAAATTTTCGAGTGGACGCCTCTCTACGGGAGGTTCCTCCACCTCATCTGCGGGGAAGCGCTGATCCCTCGGCGGAATTTGCTGTAAGCTGACACTCGACGGTCCATGTTGAAGGTCGTCGAGAGGACCCGAATTTTCGCGCTCCCAGGGTGCAGAGGGTGTGGTGGGTGGCGCGGTATGGGGGTGCATTGATGGATTCCACTATGAAGCGTACTCATCGCCAAGCCGGCTTCTCCCTGATCGAGGTGATGACCGCCGTGGGCATCGTCGGCATTCTCGCCGCGCTGTCATACGCCGCGCTGGAGCTGCTGCCGCAGCGCACGCGGCTGACAGGTGGCGCGCTCGAGTTCGCCGCGGTGCTCTCCAGCGCCAGGTCCCATTCGTACGGGCGTAACGAGCGCGTGGCGGTGCTGGTCGACGCGGATGGCTATGCCTCGGACAGGCCCATCAACTACTGGGTGGTGGTGGACCGCTGGGGCAACCTCGCCCAGACGATGCAGAGCAATCCCAACTGGAGGGATCTGACGGCGCTGGCTCCGGGGGCGCCCGCGCCACCGGGCGCGGAGTATCCGTTGCTCGACGCCGGGCACTTCAACGCCAGCATCCGGTTGCTCGAGAATGGCTTCAAGGCCGCGGTGGGCTCGGTGGCGCACCCGGGTTGTACCTTGGGACACATCAACAAGGTGGGTCTCGCCGAAGGCAGCACCCCGGGCTCCAACACCTTCCCTCCTCCTTTCTGCTTCGTCCCCAATGATCAGGCCTGCACGTTCTGCTCGGGGAATGGCTCCACCACCCCGGTGCGCGGAGTCGTCTTCTTCGAGCCGGACGGACGGGTGGTGCTTGCCAACTCCGATGGCGTGCCGAGCCCGGCCGGTTCGGGCTCCATCACCTTCCTGCCCTCCGGCGCTGGCCTGGAGGCCGCCCAGTCCGTCATCCTCCTCAACACCGGCATCGTCCGGACCGTCTCGGTGGAGCGTTAGTGATGGAACCCATGCTGCGAAGAATGGCTCCTCGCCGCCCGCGCGGCTTCACCACCATCGAGGCCCTGATCGCCTCGGTCGTGTTCCTCGTCGGCCTCGCCGGTCTGCTCGGCGCGCTCATCCAGGCGCGCGGCGCCACCGGTCAGGCCCGGAGGATCCTCGAGGCCACCGACATCGCCAATGACCTGATCGCGCAGTTCCAGCTCTGGTCGTTCGACGATCCTCGGCTCTCCCCCTCGTTGGGGACGTGCGTGGTGGATCCTCAGGACAGCGCGGAGGTGCTCCTCGAGAAGCCGGGGGATCCTGGCCGTGACGGCTTCATCTCCTGCATGCATGACGAGCTCATGCTCCGGCTCAACGGCGCCCACTTCGGTGGCCTGGATCGCCCCGTCTTCACGGACGCCGACGGCAGCGAGAGCCGATTCAATCGTTACTACATCATCAAGACCGATGAGGTGCGTCCCGGGGTGCGGCGCATGCAGATCTGGGTGAAGGTGCTCTACGAGGAGAGCGGCCAGACGCGCGTCGTCTCCACCCAGACGATGCGCATCGACATGGGAGGTGTGCTGTGAAGCGGAGCACCAGAGGATTCACGATCATCGAGCTGATGGTGGGCTCGGCGGTGACCTTCGTCACGGTGCTCGCGGTGACGGCGGCCTTCCTCGGCTACACCCAGGCCTTCCACGTCCAGGCGGGCATCCGCGGAGGGCAGGCGTCGCTGCGGCAGACCCACCAGCTCGTGGTGCGCAACCTGCGCATGGCCGGCTATGGCATGGAGCCGTGGCGGGCCTTCGACCTCCCGCCGAACTGGAACACCGATCCGCTGCGGCACGAGCTCGCCTTCCGCATGCGCAACCCGCGCTTCAACGCCCGGGTCTCCGCGCTCACCACCAGCACCCTCTCCTTGAGCGCGGGCCTGTCCGAGCCGCTGCTCCGCGGGCAGATCCTCCAGGTGCTGTGCCCCGGAGCGGTCGTCTGGAGCTACGCCCAGCTCAAGACCGACGCCCCGGTGGGCGCGATGCTGCTGGAACTGGAGGCTCCCAGCGGCACCTTCCCCCGCCTCAACGAGTTCTCCTCCAGTTGCTTCAAGGCCCTCGGAGGCGGCGCGGTGGTTCACCTCTACAAGATCGACGTCTACCACTACAGCATCCATGAGATTGACGAGGACGCCAATCCCGCCACGCTGGGCCGGCCCTACCTCTTCCGTCGCCACGGGCTGGCGGAGCAGGACAGCAACGCCTTCGGCGAGCCGGTGGCCGAGGACATCGAGGCCCTGCGGGTCGTCTTCCTGCGCGACGATGGCACCTCCTTCGTTCCGGACCTCAGCGCGGCGGCCCCCGACTACGACACGCCCCTGGCTGATGCCCGTCGCAAGAGCGACCACCCAGGCAACATCCGTGCCGTGCGCTTGGGCCTGGTGGCGCGCACCAGCACCCGGGACTCCGGCGTGGGGCCGGACCGGCTGGATGCGATTCCCCCGTTCGCGGACCTCACCGCGCCCACTCAGCTTCCGGCGGAGCTGGCCGGTTTCCGACGGCTGGTGTCCGAGGTGACCGTCCCCATCCGCAACATGTATTCCTCGGAGATGTTCGTCCCCATCTACAGCAAGGACTCGGCGCCGGGTGCGTGCAATGGCTCGTTGCCCGCGGATGAGTTCAACTGCGCTGGAGGCTAGGAGAAACCCATGAAACGACGCCTCGGCATTCGCGGCTCCGTCCTGCTGCTGGTGGTGGTCCTGCTGGCGGTGGTCAGCCTGTTGGCGGCCGCCGCACTCACCTTCTCCAACAGCGAGCTGGGCGCGGCGCGCAACGAGCGCTCCGGTGAGGAGCTACTCGCCTGCGCGGACGCGGGTCGCAAGTTCATGCTCTCCCGCTTCAGCATGCTCCAGGGTGCCCCCGTGGAGCTCACCCCGGTCAACATCAACCTGGACAAGGCCGGCACCGTCGACTGCCCTCCCCCCGCTAGCGGGATCCCCGAGAACGAGCGATGTGCGCGCAGTGGCCACATCCAGCAGGTGGGTGTCAGTGGTATCATCGCCGTCGAGTCCAAGGCGGGTGGAAACCGGCGGGCCCTGCGTGACCGGACCAACAGTGTGGGTCCGAACACCTTGGGTGGAGTTCCCTATAAGATTACTGTCCACTGTGTGGATGACAACGGACGTGGGACCGAGGTGGAATTCGTTGTGAGGTTCGGTCTCTAGGAGCTGCGATATGCGCACCGAAAACGACGCCATGAGACGCTTCCTCCAGCGCTCGCTCAATCGCCGGGTCGGACTGGCGATGGGGCTGGTAGCCGCGGGAGCAGTGGGGCTTCTGGCCCTTCCCGGTATTTCGGGCAACGTGCCCCTTCCCGATCGCGCCGCGTGCTGCACGGGGGCGGTCGCCGTGGGGGACGCGATGATCTCCCCCTCCAACGGAGGCGACAAGGACTTCTTCGAGGTCCCCTCGAGTCCGCCCAGCGCCGTCTTCCTGCTGGGCAACAACGAGTCCATGATGGAGTTCTCCGAGTTCCTCCCGGAAGTGGGGGATACCTCGGTGCCCGGCTGCACGGATCCGGCTCAGGTCGCGGTCATGCAGCAGTGGTTCGACATCAACGATCCGGAAAAGGACGGCAGCACGCCCATTGATGCGGACGCGGGCCTCACCAGCGTCTTCTTCCGGCCGGAGGCTTTCTACCATTCCCGTGGCCGGCGCCTCGCCGTGAACGGAACCAACTCGCCGGATGCCTGGCCTTTCTCGCTCTCGCCGTGGGACTTCACCGAGCTGTACCCCGAGACGGACACGAGCCTGGTGTGCAGCCAGTCCCTCAACGTCTGGTGGCCGCTGACTCCCGCGCATGCCGAGTGCCAGCGGTGCCTGAGTCAGGTGGGCTGGTGGCGCGGCATCTCGACGGCGGATCCGTCGGAGCGGTGGGATCTGCCTCCCCTTCCGCCCGAGGCGCGGAGCCGGTGGATCCTCAGCGGCCGTTTCCTCAACGAGCACCCGCCCAAGTTCGTGGTGGCGCGCAAGGTGCTCAAGGACGTCATCGGCGTCGCGGACAACGTGCGCATGGGCGTGGCCACCTTCGGTCCGGACAATGGGTGGTACGACCCGCCGGTGATGACGGCCAAGCTGCGCCCGGCCTGTAACTACTCCTTCCCCACCATCAACGAGGATGAGCTCAACCGGCCGGCGCTGCGCCAGGCCGTCAACAGCATCCTCTTCAACAACAACGAGCGCTCCATCGGCGAGGCCCTCTTCGGCATCGGCGGCTACTTCTCCTCGCAGTTGGTGGACGGTCGCTGGGCGAGCTGGTTCCAGCAGCCCCTCTCCCCGGGCTGGGGCTGGCCCGGCGGCTTCAACGGCGGCACCATCGACAACGCCTTCACCGGCCAGCCCGGTGACACCTGGGGCTATGACGCGTTCGAGTGGCTCAAGTGGGCCCAGTACTGGGAGGGCTCGGGCTACGAGCGCTCCGTGTGCTTCTCCTGCCAGGTCAACTCCGTCATCGTCCTCACCGACGGCGCGCCCAAGTACGACAACACGGTCCCCATCACCAAGATGATGGAGATCCTCCTTGCCAGCGGCGCCAAGCACCCGGACGGCACGCCCCTCACCTTCGATTCCTCCAACCCGGAGACGAACCTCGCCTCGGGCGGTGTCAACTACTGCGATCAGTTCGGCGTGACCAAGGAGGACTGCGACTACACCGACTTCAACTGGCCGCACGGACTGGCGCAGGGCAACAAGAACTTCATGGACGACGTGGCCTTCTTCCTGGCCAACACCGACCTGCGCGGCGACATGCCGGGGGTTCAGTCCGTCACCACGCACACCATCGGTTATGGCGACAACAGCCCCATGCTGCAGAGCATCGCCATGGCCGGTAAGGGCTCGTTCGTCCGGGCGGACAGTGCGACGGAGCTGCGTGAAGCCATCATGACCATCCTCGGGGACATCAAGCAGGTCTCCACGTCCTTCTCCGCGGCCAACATCTCCAGCGTGCAGGCGGGCGGCGTGCAGTCCGCGGCCTACGTGCCTCGCTTCGTCCCGCGCCGCGGCCGGCCCTACGAGGGGCACCTCTACCGCTTCTTCTACTACAGCGAGTTCGCCCAGGGCTGCCAGGATGCCCTGGCCAACAGCGTGGATGGGGATCCGCGCGATCTCAACGGCGACAAGGACTGCGACGACACCTTCTTCCTCGACAAGCCGTCTGGGTTCACCGTCTCGCCGGGCACGGTGCCCGACATCTCCAGCTTCACCACGCTCAACATCGTTCAGGAGAACGTGGACGGCCTCTGGGTGAAGGCGGTCACGGCCACGAAGGACGAGAACGGCCGGCTCGTGGGAGGCCAGGAGGCGGAGCCCTTCTGGGATCTGGCCGAGACGCTCGGTCAGCGCAGCGCCAGCAATCCGTGCGATCCCAACAACCCGCTCGATGCCACGGGAGGTCGCTGCATCTTCACGATGATCGACCGCAACGATGACGGGAAGTTCACCGATCTGGACAACCCGCCCATCGCGTTCGAGACCTCCAACCTCGCGGAGCTCCAGAAGTATCTGCTGAGCGCCGGTGATGGCTTCTGCGTGGGCCTGTTCGCCAAGAAGCAGATGGTCTACACGGGGACGCTCGCCGACCAGGATCAGTGCGCCACGTTCCTCATCGAGTTCGTGCGTGGCGTGAACGTCTTCGGCTACGAGGGCGTGAGCACGACCGCGGACATCCCCTGCGCGGATGACAAGACGAAGTCCTGCAAGCTGGCGGACATCTTCCACTCCACGCCCGTGTCGGTGGATCCGCCCATCGAGCCCTTCCTGTGTACGCTGGGGCTGGGCTCCCAGTGTCTGTCCACGCTCTACTCGGACTTCTCCGCTTCGGTGACCTCCGAGGCGCTGTGCTCCACGCCTGGCGCGGCCAAGCCCTGCTACCAGTCCACCCCGCTCAACCCGGCGCGCAGCTCGGCCTTGCGCAACGGTGCCTATGACGAGTACCGCGAGCTGTACAGCAACAGGGAGCGCATCCTGCTGGTGGGCTCCAATGGCGGCATGCTGCACGCCGTACACGCGGGGACGGCCCTCAGCCTGCCCAAGGAGAGCGCGCTGGATGACCCGTACGATCTCGGCACCGGCCAGGAGCTGTGGGCCTTCATCCCGCCGGATCTGCTCTCCAAGCTGGGGTTGATGGTGAACGGCCACGAGTACTACGTGGACGGCACCGCCATGGTGCGCGACATCTGGGTGGACGGCTCCGGCTCCACGGGCAGCCCCGATGGCGTGAAGGACACGAGCGAGTTCCACACCCTCGCCGTCATCTCCGAGCGCTCCGGAGGCCAGCGCTTCCTCGGCCTGGACGTGACGAATCCACGCGCGATGCTCGACGCCGCGGGCCAGCCCTTCCGCTGGATGTGGCCCAACGCGTGCGACCCCGAGTCGGCCGAGGTGGGTCAGTCCTGGTCCAACTTCGCGCCCAAGCCGCCTCCCATCGGGCCCGTTCGCCTCGAGTCGACGACGAACGCGCGCGGCTGGGATGAGCGGTGGATCGTCTTCCTCAACGGCGGCTACAGCGTGGACCTCTCGCGCGGCGCCGACCTGTACATGCTGGACGCCTGGTCGGGTCAGAAGCTGTGGTCCGCGGGCCGCAGCGGCTCCACCTCGCCCGGCAATGACAACTACCGCAATGACGTCCTCGCGCGGATGATGCCCGTCGCCGCCGCTCCGGCCATGGTGGACCTCGGCCTGGGGGAGAACGTGCAGATCGACATGGACGGCTTCTTCGACACCGTGGTCGTCGGCGATCTGGGCGGCCAGGTGTGGACGTTCCGCTTCCACGAGCCAGGCGAGGTGGATGGCAGCGGCTACGTGACGAACTGGTTCGGCGCGCGCTCGCTGGAGGTGTCCCGCGAGGATGTGTCTGGCATGAGCGCCAACCGCAAGATGTTCAAGAAGACGCCCTTCTACAACATCGCCTCCAACGTGGTGCAGCCGGAGACGGGCTGGCTGCGCAGCTTCCTGGGCTCCGGCGACAAGAAGAACCTGCGTGCCCGGGTGGAGTCGGCCTGCGGACCGGACAACCTGATGGCCTGCGTGCAGATGAAGTGCGACGTCACCGCGGAGCTCACCGCCAACATCAACGGGCGCGAGCGCAAGTCCGTCATCCGCTACAACGACGGCGTGCTGGTGAACCAGAGCGACAGCTGGTCCGGTGCCGTGGCCACGACGTGCACCGCCGCCCGTATGGAGCTCACCAAGCTGGTCATCGACTGCCCCGACGCAACGACTCTCGGGACGGGCTCCTTCCGCTACCCGCTTGGGGGAGATGCCTTCACGGACTCCGAGTGCTCCAAGTCGGGCGGGGACTGGACGTGCTCGCAGCTCAAGCTGGCCACGGACGCTCATGGCGAGGTGTCGCTGGGCGCGGACGCGGCCGTCTTCCCGTCGAACCGCTACTACGGCTTCCACTCGTACGGAGGCTGGCAGCGCATCTTCCGCACGGACAACGATGCCATCGCGTTCGACAAGCTGCGCGTGACGGACATCCCCTTCAACTGCGGCGCGGGCGCGAACTGCTCGCTGGTGGATGTCACCATCCCGGATTCGGCCTACGAGACGTACGTCCATCCCACGGAGGGGTCGATCCGCTACGTGCCCTCCGCGAAGATGAACACGCTCGCGCGGGGCGAGACGGAAGGCCCTGGCTGGTTCATGCAGTACGACTCGCTGCAGGAGAAGACGGCGGCTGGCTCGGCCGTGCTGGGCGGCGTCGTCATCTGGCCCAGCTTCACGCCGCCCCCGAGTGGCGGCGCCGTCGCGGCCTGCTCGCTGCAGGATCAGGGAGACATCTCCCGCACGTGGCAGGCGGACGTCATCACCGGCCTTCCGAACCAGGCGGACGGCTTCTGTCTGCGCGATGGCACCGGCACCATCATCGGCTGCCAGCCCAGCAAGGCGGGTGGCGCGGCCGCCCCGCCGGCGGATCCGACGCCCGTCATCACCCTCTCCAAGACGGGAGGCATCCGCTTCGAGGTGGCCATGCCGGACGTGGGCGACGAGCTGTCCACCGAGAAGGTGAATGACCGCACGAACGTGACGCCGGACATCTACTGGATGGACGTGCCGCGCAACCTGCACGCGTGCCGGCACGAGGGTAAGTGCGACTGAGCCGGCTCGGGCTCCGGGCCGGGCCTCCTCGCTAGGAGGCCCGGTGCTCCTCCCCCCTTCCGCTGCTGCCGGGAGGGGGGAGTTTCATTTGCGGGAGTGGAGGCTCGCCGACGGGCTCAGGGGCCCACCATCGCCAGCGCGCTGCGCTCGAAGTCGATGATCCGGCGAGCCACCTCGCGTACGTCCTCGGCCGACACCTGCGCCACCCGGTCCGCGTAGTGGAGGAAGTTCTCCAGGCCCAGGCCGTAGCAGGCGTCCAGCGCCAGCAGGGCGGCGCGCGAGCCGTTGCGCTGCAGGCCAATCTCGTGGGTGCCGATGATGTGCTGCCTGGCGCGGGCGAGCTCGGCCTCGGGGATGGGCTCGTCACGCACGCGGGAGAGCTCGGTGCGGATGCCGGCCAGCGCGTCCTCCACCTTCTCGGGGCTTGTGCCCATGTAGACGGCGAAGTAGCCCGCGTCCACGCCCTGGACGCTGAAGCTGCTGACGCTGTA
>QKJM01000229.1 GCA_003249315.1 Archangium sp. | reverse complement strand
CATCATGGTGGAGCGTCGGCGCGCAGTGGGAGACCCCCGGGTGGGGGGCTTCAATACGGACCAGCAGATGGCGGAGCTGCGCTTCCTCATCCGCGCCAAGCGGCGCGCCATCGCGGACGCGCAGGAGCAGCACAACCGGCGACTGGAGCAGATGCAGGCGCAGTTGGTGGAGAAGCGCAAGCTGTACGGGCCGGACCACCCCGAGCGGTTGGAGCTGGAGCAGCGGGTGACGGCGCTCCGGGCGCAGGAGTCGCCCCAGACGCGCGTGCTCCTCCAGGAGGAGAAGGAGATGCTCAATGAGTACTCGTCGATGGGCGGAAAGGGCGTGCCCTTCCCCGACGAGCCCATGCCGGACCCCTACGGCCTGGAGCGGGTGCTGATGGGCATCCTCCCTGCGGTGTCGGAGAACCCGAAGGCGGCGGTGGCGCTGGACGAGCTGCGGGTGCGGCTGCTCCTCCACCAGCAGCTCCGCCGGCGAATCGAGTCCGCGGAGATGGAGCGGGACATCGCCCAGGCCTCCTTCAAGTACCGCTACACCGTCCTCACCCCGGCGGACTTCCCCCGCAAGCCCGTCAAGCCCAACGCCAAGGTGATTCTCATCGGCGGCGTGGTGGCCGGCCTGGTGCTGGCCATCTTCGCGGCCGTGGCGCGTGATGTGCTCAGCGGCCGGGTGCTGGAAGCCTGGCAGGTGAAGCGGGGCCTGGGGCTGCCCGTGCTGGCGGAGCTGGAAGAACCGTGATGCTGCTCGACTCGCTGCTGCTGCTGCTGTCCCTGCCGGTGCTCTTCGCCTCCGGCTACCTGCTGCTGCTCACCCTGCTCTCCGGCGAGAAGGCGCCGCCGCCGCAGGTGCCTCCGCGGCTCAAGTTCGACGTCATCATCCCCTCCCACAACGAGGAGATCGGCATCGCCAACACGGTGCGCAACCTCTCCTCGGTGGACTGGCCGGCCGACCTGCGCCGCATCATCGTGGTGGCGGACAACTGCTCGGACGCCACGGCGGAGCGGGCGCGCGAGGCCGGCGCCCTGGTGCTGGAGCGGAACGACCAGGAGCTGCGGGGCAAGGGCTACGCGCTGCAGTACGCCTTCGAGAAGAGCCTCGCGGACGGCTTCGCCGACGCGGTGGTGGTGGTGGACGCGGACACCATCGTCACCCCCAACCTGCTGCACGCCTTCGCGCTCAGGCTGGAGGCCGGCGCCCAGGCGGTGCAGGCCCACTACGGCGTCTCCAACCCCCATGCCTCCTGGCGCACCCGGCTGATGGCCATCTCCATGGCCCTCTTCCACAAGGTGCGCTCGCTGGGGCGGGAGCGGCTGGATGTCTCCTGCGGCCTGCGCGGCAATGGCATGTGCTTCACCCACGCCATCATCCGTCAGGTGCCGCACGAGGCCTTCTCCATCGTGGAGGACCTGGAGTACGGCATCCGCCTGGGGCAGGCCGGCCAGCGCGTGTACTACGCGTGGGAGGCCGAGGCCCTGGGGGAGATGGTGTCCTCGGAGAAGGCCGCGCGCTCGCAGCGCCGCCGCTGGGAGGGCGGACGCATGGCGATGATGCGCCAGTACGGCCTGCCGCTGCTGGCCGAGGGCCTGCGCAAACGAGACCGGGTGCTGGTGGACCTGGCGATGGACCTGCTGGTGCCGCCGCTGAGCTGGGTGGTGCTGGGGGCGCTGGCGGTGGGCCTGGCCGGCGCGGGGCTCTCCGTATGGCAGGGCCGGGTGGCGCTGAGCACGTATGCGGCGGCGGCCAGCCTGGGCGCGGTGGGGCTGTACGTGATGAGAGGTTGGTGGGTGTCCGGCATGGGCCTGTCGGGGCTGCTGGCCCTGGCCCGGGCCCCCTTCTACATCGCCTGGAAGGTGTGGCTGATGCTCAGCCGCCCCGAGGAGAAGAAGGGCGAGTGGGTGCGCACCACGCGCGAGGCCCAGAAGCCCTGACGACACCCGAGGCGGGCCGAGCGCCTGCCTCTCCGGACGACGATGGAAGCCTTCCTCTCGCGCACCCCCGTCTTCCTCTCGCTGCTCGGCCTGCTCATCCTGGCCACGCTGGGGCTCGTCATCCTCTTCCCCCCCATCGCCCCGGTGCCGATGCTCATCGCCATCGTCCTGTGGGTGGTGTGCAAGGCGCCCTTGCGCCACTCGGTGCTCGTCCTGCTGGCGCTCGCCTTCTGGTCCGACCTGGCCAGTGAGGTGCCCTATGAGGGCCAGTGGAAGAGCCCGATGTACTGGCCCGGCAAGCTGCTCTTCATCAACCTCAACAACGTCACCGGCGTGCCCGGCCTGGGCTTCCCCCTGTTGGACATCGCCGTGCTGGGCCTGCTCGCGCTCAGCATCTACCGGCGCGCCACCGGGATGAAGATTGATCCTCCGCCGGTGCCCCTGCCCAAGCCGCTGGTGTGGGCGCTGATACTGGTGCCCGTCACCATCGCCTGGCTGCAGGTGTGGGGCATCTTCATCAACGGCGGCAACTCGCGCGTGGCCCAGTGGCAGTGGCACCAGATGGCGGTGCTGCCGCTGATGGTGTGGCTCTTCAGCTCCGCCATCCGCGGGCCCGAGGACTTCCGCGTCCTCGGGCGCATCATCGTCATCGGCTGCTTCTTCAAGGCCTTCCTGGGGGCCTTCTTCATCGTCACCATCGCCCGCCCCCGGGGCCTCTACCACGAGTACGCCACCACCCACTCGGACACCCTGCTGTACGTGACGGGGCTGATGGTGGTCATCACCGCCTTCCTCGAGCAGCCCGAGCGCAAGACCTTCTGGCGCATGGTGATGGTGTGCTCCGTCATCTTCATGGGCATGCACTACAACGACCGGCGCCTGGCCTACGCCACGTTCAACATCTGCATGTTCATGGCGTACTTCATCAGCCCCTGGTCCTGGGTGAAGCGCTACTCCACCCGCGCGGGCATGATCCTTCTACCGCTCATGCCCCTCTACCTCACCGTGGGCTGGCAGAGCCCCGAGGGCATCTTCAAGCCGGTGGGCATCTTCAAGTCCCTCATCGAAGGCGAGAACCTGGAGAAGGGGCAGATGGACTACCGGGACATGGAGAACTTCAACGTCATCTCCACCTGGGAGAAGCGCCCCATCCTCGGCACCGGCTGGGGCCACCCCTTCGACGAGGTGATGAAGCTGCCCGACATCTCCCACGCCTTCGAGGACTACCTCTACCACCCGCACAACTCGGTGCTCGGCCTGCTCGCCTTCGGCGGAGTGGTGGGACTGAGCGGGCTGTGGATGTACCTGGTGGTGACCGTCTTCCTCGCCGTGCGCGCCTACCACCGCGCCCACCCTCCCGAGTACCGCGCCGCGGGCCTGGTGGCGGTGTCCGTGGTGGTCGCCTATACCAACCAGTGCTTCGGCGACATGGGCAGCATCAGCTGGCTCGGCACCCTCCTCATCGCACTGGGAGTGACTTGCGCGGGCAAGCTGGCCACGGTGACGGGCGCCTGGCCTGGCCTCTCCTCGAAAACAGCCACAGCGGATAATTCCAACGAAACTGGACAACCCCTGGGGAGCCCGGTATAGTAGGGAGAAGCGCAGGGTGGAACAGACCCGAAAATCCGACAATCGGCCACGCGGAAGCGCCGAGAAACACGCCCTCTCCGCTAGGAAACACACCGCATCGCGCTAGAATGAAATCACTCATGTTCGAGCCTCGCGACAACAAGAAGGAAGGCACCCATCGGACGTCCGAGCATCGCCGGGTGGTGCAGCCGTTCTCGGTGTTGCGGGGTGGCCGTCCGAAGCCCGCGCCGCCGTCCGAGCCGCCACCGTCCGGTGGAGACAGGCCCTCGCGCGACAAGCTGGGGCCGAGCGGGACTTCGCAGCACACGCTGCTGCAGTTGTGGGCGTTGGCCAACCAGCGACAGCGGTGGAGTTCGCTGGTGGTGATGCCCTCGCATCCGGGAGGCTCCGGCCGGCAGGCGGCGGCGGCGCTCCTGGAGGTGGGCAACAAGCAGAGCGCCACCCCCGTGCGCTTCCTCGACGCCGAGGGGCTGGAGCTGGGTCAGGCCGCGCGGGTGGTGCGAGAGCTGGAGACCTACGTGGAGCAGGGGGAGCGGGTGGTGGTGCTCCTCGACTCCGTTCTCTCCAACCCGGTGGGACTGGAAGTGGCGCTGGCGGCTGAGCGGGCCCTGCTGTGCGTGAAGCTGGGCGACTCGGACTTCAGCTCGGCGCGCCGCACCTTGGAGCTCGTCGGGAAGGAGCGCTTCCTGGGAAGCGTTACCCTCCAGCCCCCGTCTGGAGTCGCGAAGAAATGAGCGCAGCGATAGGCGCCTCTGGCGCCGCTGCTCGGCCCGTGCCCCTGCGGCCCCGGCTGAGCGTGGTATTCGCCACCTACAACCGACACCTTCTCGCCCAGCGTCTGCTGGGACAGCTCGCCCGACAGACGCTCTCCCCCTCCGACTTCGAGGTGGTGGTGGTGGATGACGGCTCGGCCGAGCCGGTGCGTCCCCACCTGGAGGCGCTGGAGCTGCCCTTCTCGCTGCGGGTGGAGACGCAGGCCAACGCCGGCGCGGCCGCGGCCCGCCACCGCGGCGTGCTGGCCTCCCGGGGCGAGGTGGTGCTCATCACCGACGACGACATGCAGGTGGCCGAGGACTTCCTCGAGCGGCACCTGCGACGCCACCCCCGGGGCTCGCGCAACGTGGTGGTGGGCAGCATCCGGGCGGATCCCTCCATCCAGGACATGCCGCTCTTCGAGCGGTGGTACGCGTACCTGAATGACAGGCTGGCCGCGAGCCTGAGCGGCCCTCGTCGGCGCGCCCGCGGCTGGCAGCTCTTCACCGGAAACGTCTCCTTCCGCCGCGAGGACTACCTGGCCGCGGGCGGATTCGATCCGGAGCTCGGCCAGTCCGAGGACATCGAGCTGGGAGTGCGGCTGGAGAAGGCCGGCTGCCGCTTCGAGTTCTGCGCCGAGGCGTACGTGCTGCACGGCTCGGACCACACCAGCTTCGAGCGGTGGCTGAAGCGGGCACACCGCTACGGGGTGTTCGACTCGCGGGTGGCGGACAAGCACCCGGACGTGCCGCAGGTGGATCCGTGGCGGATGCTCTTCGAGATGAACGCGCTGGCGAGGCCGCTGCTGGCCTCGGCGGTGGTGGCGCCGGAGGGCACGAGGCAGGTGACGGAGGCGGTGATGGGGGCGGCGAGGCTGGCGGATCGCTTCGGGCTGAAGCGGATGGCCTTCGCGGGCACCTCGGTGGCCTACGGAATGGAGTACCTGCGAGGGGCGAGGGAGGAGGCGGGCTCGCTGTCGGGAGCGGCGAGGCACGCGGCGCGCTACGCGCTCACCGGGGGCCGAGCGGGTCAGGTGCTGCGGCTGGCGAGGGCGCTGCGAGAGGATGCGCTGGAGGTGACGCGCGCGGAGCACGGCCGGACGGGGCTCAAGGCGCTGGCCTCGATGGTGCTCACCTCGGATGCCTTCCGGGTGCTGGCGCTGCAGCGGCTGCGCGAGGCGGCGCGAGGGCTGGGCATCCCGCTGGGCAACCACGCGCTGCGCGTGGCGCAGACGTCGGTGCTGGGCGTGGAGGTGGGCAAGGACGTGGAGTTGGGGCGAGGGGTGTACTTCGTCCACAGCCTGGGCACGGTGGTGGGCGGGGACGCGAAGGTGGGCGACCGGGTGCGCTTCTACGGCAACAACACGGTGGGCACCGCGAAGGACGATGGCTACCCCGTCATCGAGGATGACGTGTGGGTGGGCGCCGGAGCGCGGATTCTGGGCCCCGTCACCATCGGCGCGCGCGCGCGTATCGGCGCCAACGCGGTGGTGGTGAGGGACGTGCCGCCGGACAGCGTGGCGGTGGGGGTACCTGCCCGCATCATCCAGCGCAAGGACGGAGAGGGAGAGTGAAGCGGTCGGGCGCCGTGGTGGCCCCCTGGATGAGCCGACGGGCCCGAGTGGCCCTGCTGGCGGGCGTGTGCGCGTGCCTGCCGCTGGGGGCCTCGTGCAAGAAGGCCACGGCGGTGGCGGCCAGCGCGGGGCCGGACGGGCGCATCTATGAGATTCCGGCGCTGGCCGAGGTGGCCTACGACGACGGGCTGCAGGCGGGCTGGGACGACGAGGGCTGGTCGCTGCGCGAGGTGAAGGGGCCGGGCCCGGCCAGGGTGCGCATGGCGGACATGGGCGGGTGGATGCTGCGCAAGGTGAGCGTGAGCGGGGAGTTCGGCGGGCTGGCCTTCCGCTACCGCGCGCCGGCCGGCTTCGGCGACTTCCTCGAGGTGCGGCTGGACTCGGAGCAGGACACGCTCTTCCCGCGCGTGCAGGTGGACGCGCACCACGTGGCGCGCCGAGACGGGGAGTGGGTGCAGCTCTTCATCCCCTGGGACGAGCTCAACCCGAACAAGCGTCCCTTCAGCCGGCTCATCATCCGCGCCTCCAAGCCGGTGGGCGGGGACTGGGTGGAGTTGGACAAGGTGGGCCTCACCGAGCCCGGCACCCTGCGTCTGGTGGAAGGCACCCACGGCACCGCCGAGTCCTCCCTGGTGACGGAGAAGGGGCCTCGCACCCTGGTGGAGTACGTGGACACGGCGTACGAGGGCGGCCTGCGTCCGGACTGGGAGGACAAAGGCTGGTCCGAGCGCGAGCTCGCGGAGGAGCAGCCGGCGCGCCTGCGCCTGGACAACCTGGGCGGGTGGATTCTGCACAAGGGCAGCGGCCTGAAGAACGAGTTCGAGGGGCTGGCCTTCCGCTACCGCGCGCCCCGGGGCTTCGGCACCTTCCTCGAGGTGCGACTGGACTCGGAGAAGGAGACGCTCTTCCCCCGCATCCAACTGGGGGACAGGCATGTGCTGTCGCGCGAGGGGGAGTGGACGCAGGTGTTCCTCCCCATGGAGGAGCTCAACCCGGACAAGCGCCCCTTCACCCGCGTCGTCATCCGCGCCTTCAAGAAGGTGGGCCCCGAGTGGGTGGAGTTCGACAAGGTGGGCTTCGCCAACCTGGTCACGGTGGCGGCGGTGAAGGTGCCGCGGGATGCGAACGCGGTGGGAGGAGGCCGCGTGGCCCAGGGCGAGCCCCGTCCCGCCCACGTGGTGGTGGACTGCACCGCCCCCGGCCACCGCATCAGCCCGCTCATCTACGGCATCGCCTTCAACAACATGGGCGAGCAGAAGGACAACCACCAGTGGGAGCTGGGCGCCACCGCGCGCCGCTGGGGCGGCAACCCCACCACCCGGTACAACTGGAAGCTGGGCAACGCCTGGAACACGGCCAACGACTGGTTCTTCCGTAACATCGTGCTGGGCACCAGCCCCAACTACACCTCCGACAACTTCCTCAAGACCAACCAGCAGCGCGGGATGAAGTCCGCCCTCACCGTGCCAATGATTGGCTGGGTGGCCAAGGACACCTCCTCCGTCAGCTTCCCGGCGGCGCACTTCGGCCAGCAGAAGAGGATGGACCCGGACGTGCCGGGAGCGGGCAACGGGCTCTCCAACTCGGGCGAGGCGCTGAAGCCGCTGTCGCCCACGCAGACGAGCACCGAGGCCCCGCCCTCCTTCATCGGCGAGTGGGTGCGCACCATCCGGGAGAAGGACAAGAAGCGCGGGCGGACGGTTCACCAGTACATCCTCGACAACGAGCCGATGCTCTGGAACACCACGCACCGGGACGTACACCCGGAGCCGACCAGCTACGACGAGCTGCTGGAGCGCACGATTGCGTACGGAAGCGCGGTGCGCGAGGCGGACCCGGACGCGCAGATCGCGGGCCCCGCGCTGTGGGGCTGGACGAACTACTACAACTCGGCGGCGGACGTGGCGCCGGGTGGGAACAAGAAGGACCGCAAGGCGCACGGCGGAGTGCCGCTGCTGGCCTGGTACCTGAAGAAGCTGAACGAGTACGAGAAGAAGACGGGGGTGCGCGTCCTCGACGTGGTGGACGTGCATTTCTATCCGCAGGGAGATGGAATCGGCTTCGAGGAGCGAGGGGCGACGGACGCGGACACGGCGGAGCGGCGCATCCGCTCGACGCGGGCGCTGTGGGATGCGACGTACACCGACGAGTCGTGGATTGACGACAAGGTGGAGCTGATTCCGCGGTTGAAGCGGTGGGTGGCGGAGAACTACCCGGGCCTGGGCATTTCGATTGGCGAGTACAACTTCGGGGCCACGGGGCACATGAGCGGCGGGCTGGCGCAGGCGGAGGCGCTGGGGCGCTTCGCCGAGGGAGGGCTGACGTCTGCCTTCCACTTCACCTACCCGCCCTACCGCAGCCCGACCTTCTGGGCCTTCCGCGCCTACCGCAACTTCGACGGAAAGGGAGGGCGCTTCCAGGACCACTTCGTGCCCTCGAAGCTGGAGAAGGGCTCGACCGGGAGCACGTCGCTGTTCGCCTCGCGCAGCGATGATGGGAAGAAGCTGGTGGCGGTGGCAATGAACCTGGACCCCGAGAAGGCACAGGACGCGAGGGTGGAGTTCAAGGGCTGCGGCCCGGTGAAGAGCACGCGCGTGCTGGGCTACGCGGGCGAGCCGTCCGGCTTCTCCGAGCGCCAGGGCTTCACCCAGGCCGGAAGCAACCTGCACGTGGTGCTGCCGCCCTACTCCATCACCGTGTTGGACTTGACGGTGGCGCGGGAGTAGCGCCCGGGCTGCACCTCCGAGCCCCTGGTGCGGCCGCCTCCCAGCCGGCGGCACACGGCCTCAACCTGTCTGACAACCAGACCGGTCGGCGAAAAGTACGCCGAAGTGCTCACCCGTCCTCGCAACACTTGTCCGACCCCCGCTACTCGGGAATCATCCCCGTACCGTCGGCCTCATCCGAAGCCGCGTGGCCGAAAGGGGGCCTGGGCAGATGAGCCGGTTGAAGAGCGCCATGGACACCGTTCGACAGTTGGCGCAGGACTCGGAGCAGTTGGAGCAGTTCCGCATCAACGCCACCGACTTCCTCTCCGCCCGCGAGCGCGGTGAGGCGACCGGTACCCGCATCGAGCAGCGCACCGTCTCCATCGAGGACGCCGCGGAGACCGTCAACCGCAGCTACCCTCAACGCGACCCCTCCACCGGCCAGTACACCCACGTCGTCTCCCCCGTCGTCCTCCCCAAGGACCACCGCTCCTACCTCTGGGTGTTCGTGGTCATCTTCCTGGGCTTCATCGGCCTCGTCGGCGCGCTCTCCACCGCCGTCGTCGATGCCGTGCTCGGCTTCAGCGACGTCTCCCAGGTGCTCTTCGGGCCCCACTACTGGCTGGTGCTGTTCGGCTACGCCGCCTTCAGCATCTGGCGCAACAGCTTCGTCCAGGTGCCCGACGGCTGCCAGGCCCTCATCACCCGCTTCGGCAAGCTGGAGGAAATCGCCGGCCCCGGCCGAAAGGCCCTCCTCAACCCCTGGCGACGCGTCAGCTACATCATCAACACCACCCGCGAGTACCCCTACAACGCCCCCATCCGCGAGGCCCCCACCGCCGAGCGCGTCAACGCCTCCGTCGACCTCTTCCTCCAATTCAAGATCGAGGACCCCGCCCAGTTCATCTTTGCCCTCGGCGGCGCCAAGGGCTTCTCCGAGAAGCTCCACAACGCCATCAGCGAGGTGACACGCGCCCTCATCTACGAGCAGAAGGCCGAGGACATCTACGACCTGATTGGCGAGAGCACCCAGTCGCTGCTGGGGAACCTCAACCAGCAATTCCTCCCCGCCGTGCGCTTCGTCAATGCCAACATCACCCACGCCGAGCCCTCCAGCCAGGAGTACCGCATGGACCTGGCCGCTCCCGAGATGGTGCGCGTGGCCAAGGAGGCCTACACCTGGCAGTACGAGCTGAAGCTGCGCAAGGAGCAGGACGAGGGAGACCTGAACAGGGAGCTCGCCTCGCTGCAGGAGACGCTCTCCGCCATCCGCGCTGAAATCGCCACCTTCCAGGCCCAGATAGACACCGCCCGCGAGAAGGAGGTCCACCGCGCCAACGCCTACGCGCGCCAGCTCCTCAGCGAGGCCGAGAGCACCGCCAAGGCCAACGCCTCCCTGCTCGAGGCCCAGGCGCTCGACATCCGCGCCCTCGGCGCCGCCTCCTCCTCGGAGATATTGCAGTACCGCTTCCAACAGGACGTCCTCGACAAGCTCGAGTCCGTCGCCGGGCACCTGCCCCAGCTCGTCAACGTCGGCGAGGCAGCCGACCAGCGGCTCGACTTCCTCGAGACGGCGCGGAGCATGCTCGGCATCACCGACCAGGCGCTCTACAGCGAGGCCGACATCCAGGCCATCCGTAGCCGGATGGAGCAAATCCAGGCGCGCATCCAGGAACGCTCCCAGCAGCTTCAGCAGCTCGTCACCGAGGCCCGCGTCGACGAGGCCGCTCCCGGAGGTCAGGAATGAAGGCATCCATCGCCCAACAGCAGCAGTTCTCCAAGGTGAAGGAGGCCGTCGCCACCTGGAGCAGCATCCGCCAGCTCCTCCGCTCGGGAGAGGAGGGCCAGGTCGTCCCCGTCGTCATCCCCAAGGACCGCCGCCGCTATGGTTGGCTGGGCGTGGCGGGATTGGCGTTCTACTGCTTCGGCGTGGCTGTCTTCACCGAGTTCGCGCCGGTGCGCGTGCTGGACATGGCCTGGGGGCTCTTCCTCCTCGGCCTGTCGCTGGCGTGGCTGTGGCGCGGCGCCATCGTGGAGATAGAGCAGGGCACCACGGGCATCCTCTCGCGCTACGGAGAAATCGTCGGCACCCTGGAGCCCGGCCGTCACTACCTGTGGTGGCCCTGGGAGAAGGTCGAGTTCGTGGTGGATACCTCGACCGAGGTGCCCTACACCGCCCCCGTGCTCGCCTGCCCCACCCGCGAGAACGTGCCACTGAAGGCGATCGAGTTCTTCCTCAAGTTCCGGATTGAAGACCCCATCGCCTTCGTGCGCCACATCGGCGCGAGCAACTTCGACCTGGTGCTCAGCAGCGCGGTGCAGGACGCCATCCGCCAGCGCAGCCGCCGGGTGCAGACCGAGCGCGCCTATGACTTGCGAGGCAGCGACGTGGGCGACATGCAGTCGTACCTCAACCGGCAGATGAGCCGCTACGGGGTGCGCATCATCGGCGCCAACATCCCCGACGTGCAGCTCCCCGACCAGTACCAGCAACACCTGGCGACGCGCGAGAAGGTGGCCAAGGAGCAGG
>QKJM01000102.1 GCA_003249315.1 Archangium sp. | reverse complement strand
CTCTTCGGTCAGGCCTACGTCGTGGTGCTCTCCCGTCTCATGGAGCAGCGGGCCGGTGAGCTGCCCTCGGCGGAGGAGGTGGCGAGCGCCTTCAGGGAGGAACTGCTCGTCCGCCAGGTGGCCTGACCCAGGAGTCGAGAGGGTACGCACTCCGCGCAGGAGGTGCGATCCGCGAGGGGAGGAGGACGCGCATCTCCTGCTGCGTGTTTCCCCCAGGTGTGTAGACTCGGCACCCCTTGAAGACGCTTCTACTGGCCGAGAACCACCCGCCTACCCTGGAGCACCTGACCGGGTTGCTCTCTCAGGCGGGGTACACCGTGCGCGCGGTGGGCGATCCCGGCTCGGCGATGGAGCACTTCGTCGCGGACAATCCGGACCTGGTGGTGGTGTCGGTGGATCTGCCGCGTCTGGAGGGGGCGCACATCGGCCATCTCATCCGAAACCACAGCCAGGGGGAGCTGGTGCCGATCGTGGCCATCGACAAGGGCCACCTCGGGCGGGCGCGTGGCGTGGCGGCGGTGTTGGATTTGAAGGTGAATGGCTACGTGGCGGACCCGCTCAAGCCGGGCGAGCTGGTCTCCAAGCTGAATGCGTTGGCGGATACCGCGGCACGGCAGGCGGCCCCCCTCAAGGGAGTGCGGGCCACGCTGTCTCGTCCCGCAGAGACTGCTGGCGAGCTCAAGGGCTTCCCTCTGCCGGCGCTGCTGTACTCGCTGTACAAACAGCGCAGGGATGGCGTGCTGGTGGTGGCCTACCGGGATCTGACACGGCGAGTCTTCTTCTCCCGCGGCACTCCGGTGAACTACGACTCCTCGGCGAGGCAGGACGTGCTCCCCAGCTACCTGGTGCAGCGCCGGGTGGTGACGGAGGAGCAGGCGGAGCGGGTGGTGCAGGCGCTGGGCTCGGGGCTGCGAATCGGCGCCGCGCTGGCGGAGGCCGGGGTGGAGGCGGCGGGCGAGGAGCTGCTGCACCTGCTGCGCGACTACACGCGCGACCGGCTGGCCCAGGTCCTCGGCATGCGCGAGGGGCGCTACGCCTTCTATGTGGGCGACGAGTTCCAGGCCGAGGTGGCCACGGTGGAGACGCCCGCGCTGGCTCCCATCCTGGACGGAGCGCGGCGGGCCTTTCCCATCAAGGTGATGGCCGGGCCGCTGCGCCCGCACCTGGGTCAGTTCCCGGTGCGGACGCCCGAGTTCGGCAAGATGCTGGCGGCGCTGGGGCTGAACACGGACGATCTGAAGCTGGCCATGCAGGTGAACGGGCGGCTTGCCCTGAGGGATCTGCTGGCGCACGGGCGGGGGGATCTGGCGCAGGGGTACTCGCTGCTGTGGTTCCTCAAGCTGACGGGCTGCGTGGACTTCTCTCCGACGCCGGTGGCGAGCAGCCCGGGCGAGGCGGTCGTGGTGCCGGACGTGATTGCGCCGCGCAAGCGCAAGCCCCTGCCGGCGGAGACGGCGGCCTCCCTTCGCGAGGGGGCGGTGAAGATCATCACCGGCAGCTACTTCCACTGCCTGGGGCTGGACATCACCGCGGACACCGATGCAGTGGAGCGGGCCTGGCACGAGCTGGCCACGCGCTTCCACCCGGACAGCTATGCTGAGTTCGACACCTCGGAGATGAGGGATCTGCTCGATTCGGTGCAGGAGAAGCTGTCGGCGGCGTACCGGGTGCTGTCGGTGGAGGAGAAGCGCAAGGCGTACCTTCAGTACCTCATGTCGCGCATGGATGCGGGGCGCTCCACCACGGTGAGCGTGGAGGCGGAGATCATCCTCCGGCGGGGGGAGGCCGCGCTCAAGCGCAAGGAGCACCGCTCGGCGCTGATCTGCTTCGAGGAGGCGGTGGGCCTCAACCCGCGCGAGCCTGAATATTACTCGTACCTGGCGTGGGCCACGTACCTGGCGGGAGTGGGGCCGCGGGAGGACCGGGCGAAGGCGGCGCAGAAGGTGTTGCGCAAGGCGCTCTCGCTCAACCCGTACCTGGAGCGGGCGATGATCATCTCGGCCATCATCGACAGCGAGATGAAGGACGCGTCCTCGGCACGCAAGAAGCTGTTGAAGGTGCTCGAGCTCAATCCCAACTCCCAGCTCGCGAAGGCCGCGCTGCGCAAAGTAGGAAGGTGATGGGCAGGACTCTCTGGCGGTTGTTGGGCTATGCGCGTCCGCACGTGGGCGTGCTGGTGGCGGCCTTCGCGTGCATGGCGGTGCTGGGGCTGGCCACGGGCGCCTATGCGTACCTGATGGGGCCGGCGCTGCGCTTCCTGCTGTCGGGCGGCTCCGAGGGCTTCGGCGGTGTGCAGCCGGTGCCCTGGCTGGCGGAGCTGCCGCGAGAGGCGGCGCTGTGGGGCTTCCCGGTGGTGGTGCTGGGGGTGGCGGTGGTGAAGGGAGTGGGGTACCTCGGTCAGTTCTACTTCATGGGGTGGTTCGCCCAGAAGGTGGTGGCGGATCTGCGTCGGGAGCTCTTCCTGCGGCTCATCAAGCTGTCGCCGGGGCAGTTGGCGCGCGAGCGGGTGGGGGATCTGCTCAGCCGTTTCTCCGCGGACGTGCAGGCGGTGGAGATGGCGGCGATGTACACGGTGGGCTCGTACCTGCGGGACTCGCTGCAACTGGTGGTGCTGGCGGCGGTGGCGCTGTCGATCAGCCCGTTGCTGGGCGGGTTGATGATGGGGGTGATTCCGCTGGCGGCGCTGCCGGCCTCGAAGCTGACGCGCAAGGCGTTGAAGGGGACGCGCGAGGGGCAGGTGCAGCTCGGCCACCTGGCGGGGCAGCTCCAGGAGGGGCTGGGAGGGATGCGCACCATCCAGGCCTTCAACGGGCAGGCGGCGGAGCTGGCGCGCTTCTCGGCGCATGCGAAGGCCCATGAGGAGGCGATGGTGCGCGCGGCATGGGCGCGAGGTGGAGTGCCGGGGGTGATGGAGGTGCTGGCGGCGGGGGCGCTCGCGGGGGCGTTGGCGTACGC
>QKJM01000513.1 GCA_003249315.1 Archangium sp. | reverse complement strand
AGCCCGTGGAGCACCGGCCCCCGGAGGAGTCATGAGAGATCCCTCCTCCCGCCACGACGACCTCGCCACCTACCGCGTGCCCCTGGGAGCGGACACGATGGAGGTGGAGCTCCACGTGCCTCGCCTCCAGGTGGAGCCAGCGGAGACAGCGCTCGTCCATCGGGTGGTGGCCGGAGACCGGCTCGATCTGCTCGCGCACCGCTACTTCGGGGATCCGCTCCAGTACTGGCGCATCGTGGACGCCAACCCGGTGCTCGCGCCCGAGGAGCTGCTGGAGCCGGGCACCCTGCTGCGCATTCCCGGGAGGCGCTGATGGCCCGGCAGCGCATGGCGTGGATGGAGCTGTGGCTCGACGGGGAGCGCATGCGGGACGCCGCCGAGCGGGTGATGCGCCTGGAGGTGGAGGAGCGCACCGACGAGGCCTCCTCGTTCCACCTCTCGCTGGAGATGGCCCCCACCGCGGCCGGGGATTGGGATCTGCTCGCGGACGGGCGCTTCACCCTCCTTCGGCGCGTCACCATCGGCTTCGCGCTCGGCCCCGTCGACGGAGACCCGGACGTGCGGGACGTGGTGCTCGACGGCTACATCACCGCGGTGGAGCCGAGCTTCGGCGAGTCGCGCGTGCCGGGCTCCTCGCTGGAGCTGTACGGGCTGGATGCCTCGTGCCTCATGCACCTGGAGGAGCGCACCCGCTCCTTCAGCGGGCTCACCGACGCCGCCATCGTCCGCCGCATCTACGGCGAGTATGGCTTCGACGTGCAGGTGGAGGAGACGGTCCCCGAGAGGGATCCGACCCGCGGCGCCATCCTCCAACGCGGCACGGACGCGCAGCTCGTCCGCATGCTCGCGCGCCGCCACGGCTTCGAGGCCTACGTGGAGCGCACCTCCGTGCCCGTGTCCGCCGGCGGCAACGCGGGCCGGGAGGTCGTCGGTCACTTCCATCCACCCCGGACGAATGCCCGGGCCCAACCGGCTCTCGAGCTGATGCCTCCGGAGCGCCCCTCGGTGGTGGAGCTCAGGGCGCGCTGGGAGAGCCACCGGCCCACGGAGATCCACGGCTCGCACATCGACGAGCGCACCCGCCGCATCCGCTCCGTCACCGTGGACGCGCCGCGCGTGCCGCGTATGGGTAGCACCTCGCGCGCCGACATCCTCGCCGCCCGCAGGGCCGCCGTGCTGCCCACCCGGCCCCAATCCACCAACGTGGGCCTGCAGTACGTGGACGTGCCGCACGCCCCCGCCGAGGTGGAGGAGCTCGCCCGCTGGGACTTCCGCGAGGCCGACTGGCTCGCCGAGGCCACCGGTGTCGTCAACGGCCTGCGCTACCCCGCCATCCTCCGCGCCCGCCGCCCCGTGGAGCTGCACGGCGCCGGGCGGCTGATGGATGGCACCTGGTACGTGCGCGGCACCCGCCATCGCTGGGTGTGGGACGAATCCGTGTCCACCTACCACGTGGACATCGAGCTGGTCCGCAACGCGCTCAACGGGGTGGCGTGATGGGACGGAGCCTCTACTTCCCCTTCCATCTCGGAGACCTCGGCACGCCGCGAACCGTGGGCTCCGCCCAGGTCGTCCGCCAGCAACTGGAGCAGCTCCTCTTCACCGTGCCCGGCGAGCGCTACAACCGCCCTCGCTTCGGCTGCGGCGTGCAGCGGCTCGTCTTCAGCGGCGCCAACCCGGAGACGGCCGCCGCCGCCGAGTACGTCATCCGCCTCAACGTGCAGGAGCACCTGGGCGAGCTCGTCCAGCTCGACGCGGTGAAGGTGACGGCCGAGGACGCCACCCTCTTCATCGACATCCTCTACACGGTGCGTGCCACCCGGGAGGAGCGCGCGGAGACGTTCCGCCGCCCGCTGGAGGGGCCGCCATGACGGTGCGCCACCTCTCCATGCCCCTGGCCGACTCGCTCGCCGCCGCCCAGGCCGCGCTCCTCGCCAGCCCCGAGCTGGAGGAGGAGTGGGTGCTGCCCCCAGGAGAAGCCGAGCTCGCCGGCCCCCTGTCCCTGGGTAGCCCCTCGCATGAGCTGCGCCTGCGCGGAAGCCCCGAAGGCACCGTGCTCCGACTCTCCAGAGGGACGCTCACCCTCACCGGCTCGCGCGTGCGGCTGGAGGGCGTGCGGCTCGAGGCCAGCGAGGTGGAAGCGGTGCTGTCCCTGTCCGGCGACGAGGTGGGCCTCTCCGGCGTCCAGGTGCATGCGGAGTCCTCCAGCTCCTGCACCGCGATCGACGCCGTGTGCCGCCGCGCCCAGCTCGCCGGAGTGGAGGTGCTCGGGCTGGAGTCGGGCGGTGTCGCGGTGGGCGTGGCGCTGTCCTGCGCGGAGCGGATCGACGTGTCCGACGCGAGGGTGTCCGGCGTGCGTGGCGAGGAGGCCGTGGGCCTGCGCCTGCTGCTGTCCGGGCTCGACGGAGAAGGCCTCTCCGCGGTGGACCTCTCCGTGGGCGACGTGGAGGGGCGCTCGGGCAGTGCCTTGGGGCTGGTGGCCGCGTCCGCGGGCTCGCTGCGCGTGAGGGGCTTCACCGTCTCGGAGGTGCGCGGCGACCTGGCCATGGGCCTGCTCGCGCTCGGCGGCCGGGGCGTGGAGGTGGCCATCGGCCACGTGGAGGAGGTGGTGGGATCCGGCGCTCCGAAGTGCGGAGTCCGCGTGCTGGCCGGGCCCTCCCGGGAGGAGGTCGTCGTCCGCGACGTGGCCGTGGAGCGCGTGGCCGCTCCCGGCGACCACGAGGAGCACCACCTGGCGCAGACCACGTCGGAGTGGCGTGACTGGGCCTCGCAGGCACTCCAATCGCTCGCCGGAGCAACCCTCGGACCCCTCACCCTCCCGGAGTTCCCCGCGATTTCCGACGTGGTGGGCCTGCACGTGGGCGCCTTCGTGGACGAGTTCGCGCCCCTGCTCGACGAGGGGAGCCCCGGCGCCCTGCGCCTCGAGGACTCCTCGCTGCACGTCATCACCGGCTTC
>QKJM01000280.1 GCA_003249315.1 Archangium sp. | reverse complement strand
GTGCGACGCCCTCACCTGATCCAGATCCGGATCGATGAACAGCGCGACGGGGATGTCCCCGTCCTTGAGGTTCTTGATGATCTTCGCCACCGAGTCACGCTGGCCGGCCACATCCAGCCCGCCCTCGGTGGTGAGCTCCTCGCGCCGCTCGGGCACCAGGGTCACCACGTCCGGCTTGTACTCGTAGGCGATCTTCACCATGTCCTGGGTGGCCGCCATCTCCAGGTTGAGCAGCGTCTGCACCGTCTCCCGGAGGATGCGCAGATCCCGATCCTGGATATGACGCCGATCCTCCCGCAGGTGGATGGTGATCTGCCCGGCCCCGGCGAGCTCGGCCAGCGCGGCGGCCGTCACCGGATCCGGATACGTGGTACGCCGCGCCTGCCGCACCGTCGCCACGTGATCCACGTTCACACCCAGTCGCTGTACCATCGGCGCTCTCTCCTCGCGCGGGCCTCCGCGCCGGATCCTCTATTGGCGCGCGGCGACCGGAAGTCAACCGTTGAGCGACTTGGAGAGTGCCTCGGCGATCTCCCGGGCGTACTGGTCGTTGCGCGCCGCGTCCGGGCCCTCGATGAGCACGCGAGCCTTGGGCTCGGTGCCGGAGAAGCGCACCAGCACCCGCCCCTCCTTGCCCAGCTTCTTCTCCACGCCCTGGATCGTCTTCATCACCTGGGGCAGCTCGCCCAGCTCGCGCCGCTGCTTGACGACCACGTTGAGGAGCGTCTGCGGCACCGGCTCGAAGATGGAGGCCAGCTCGCTCACCGGCTTCTGGTGCCGACACATCACCGCCAGGAGCTGCAGCGCCGCCAGGGTGCCATCACCGGTGGTGGTGTGATCCAGGAACAGCAGGTGGCCGCTCTGCTCGCCGCCGAGGTTGTAGCCGTGCTTGCGCATCTCCTCGACCACGTAGCGATCCCCCACCCGGGTGCGGGCCACCTTCACGCCCCAGCGGCTCACCACCCGCTCCAGGCCGATGTTGCTCATCACCGTGGCCACCAGCGTCTTCTTCTTCAGCTCCCTTCGAGCCACCAGCTCACCGGTGCAGATGGCCATGATGGCGTCGCCGTCCACCACCTTGCCCTTCTCGTCCACGACGATCAGCCGGTCCGCGTCTCCATCCAGCGCGATGCCGAGCTGCGCCCCGTGCTTCACCACCGCGCGCGCCAGTCCCTCCGGGTGCAGCGCCCCGCACTTGTGGTTGATGTTCTTGCCGTCCGGCTGCACGCCCAGGGCAATCACCTTCGCGCCCAGCTCCTCCAGCACCGCGGGGGCCGACCTGTAGGCGGCGCCATGGGCGCAGTCCACCACGATGGTCATCCCCTCCAGCGTCAGCTCCCTCGGGAAGGAAGCCTTGAGGAAGACGATGTACCGGCCGATCGAATCCTCCAGCCGGAAGGCCCGGCCGATCTTCGTCGCGGTGGGCCGGACGGAGTCGATGGCGCCACTGGCCACCAGCTCCTCCAGCTTCGCCTCCGTCTCGTCCGGCAGCTTGAAGCCGTCGCGCCAGAAGAACTTGATTCCATTGTCCTGGTACGGGTTGTGCGAGGCGGAGATGACGGCGCCCGCGTCCGCCCGCATGGACGTGGTGAGGTTGGCGATGCCCGGAGTGGGCAGCGGACCCACCAGCTCCACGTCCACGCCCATGGAGATGATGCCGGCGGCCAGGGCCTGCTCGAACATGTAGCCGGACAGCCGCGTGTCCTTGCCGATGATCACCCGGTGCCGATGAGGCCCGTTGCGGATGAGATACGCGAGCGCCCGGCCGAGCTGCATCGCTACCTCGGCTGTCATCGGATGGACATTGGCCACCCCCCGCACTCCATCCGTCCCAAACAGCCGCTGCGATGCCCTCTCCTCCTGGGGGGGCATGTTCACCCTGATCGCCATGTATCTACCGCTCCACCTTTTCTTGACCGGACCTGGGTGCCGGTACACCAGACCGTGGGCTTATACCCTGCTCGCCACACGTGCCGAAGCTAGGGAGCACACGAGCCATCCACAAGCTTGCGGCCGGCCGGCTCCCCCTCCCCCGGGTGGGTCGGCCCGCCCCATACCTTTCCTCCTGAAGGAGGAGGTCGCTCAGTCTCGCACCTTTCGCGACTGGTAGAGGGCGCCCCCTTCCCGGGCCGAGCGCACCGCGTCCACCACCGCGAGCGCGTCACGCACCTCGGCCACGTCATGGACACGGACGAAATCCGCATCCCCGGCCGCGGCCACCACCGCCACCGAGCCCAGCGTCGCGGCCATCCTCTCGTCCACCGGCCTGCCCCCGAGCAGCTTCCCGAGGAAGGACTTGCGGCTGGTGCCCACCAGCACCGGCAGCCCCAGCACCCGCAGCGCTCCCAGTTGCCGCAGCAGGAAGAGGTTGTGCCCGAGCGTCTTGCCGAAGCCGATCCCCGGATCCACCAGCAGCCGCTCGCGCGGCACCCCCGCGGCCAGCGCGCGCTCCACCCCCTCCTCGAGGAAGGTCAGCACCTCGTCCACCACGTCCTCGTAGCTCGGCTCCTGCTGCATCGTCTCCGGCGTGCCCCGGATGTGCATCAGACAGCAGGCCGCCCCCGCCTCGGCCACCACGCGCGCCAGCTCCTCATCGAAGAGGAGGCCGCTGACATCGTTGACGAGCACCGCGCCGGCCCGCAGCGCCTCACGGGCCACCGCCGCCTTGGTGGTATCCACCGAGAGGGGCACCTCGGTGCGGGCGCGCAGGCCCTCGAGCACGGGGAGGATGCGCGCCAGTTCCTCGTCGGCGGACACGGACGGAGCACCGGGGCGGGTGGACTCCCCGCCCACATCCAGCATGTCCGCCCCCGCCTCCACCAGACGCAGCCCGTGGGCGATGGCGGCCTCGGCGTCCAGGAAGCGTCCCCCATCCGAGAAGCTGTCCGGCGTCACGTTCACCACGCCCATGAGCCAGGTGCGCTCCCCGAAGGAGAAGGTGCGCCCGCCCAGCACCAG
>QKJM01000977.1 GCA_003249315.1 Archangium sp. | reverse complement strand
CTCGAGAATCTCGGCGTCCGGTCGGTAGCCCTCGGGGCAGGCGAGCCGGAGGCCGAAGCCCAGGACCGACGCGGCGTTGATCCACGAGTGGGCCATGTTGTTCCCGTCGCCGACCCACGCAACCCGCAGACCCTCCAGGTTACCTCGGCGCTCGAGCACGGTCAGGAGGTCGGCCATCACCTGACAGGGGTGGAGCAGGTCGGTCAGGCCGTTGATTACCGGCACGGAGGACCAGCGGGCGAGTTCTTCCAAGAGGGCCTGGGAGAACGTCCGCACCATCACTGCGTCCACGTAGCGGGACAGCACCCGGGCCGTGTCCTGCACCGG
Source organism: Archangium sp. (assembly GCA_003249315.1). Classification (GTDB taxonomy): domain Bacteria; phylum Myxococcota; class Myxococcia; order Myxococcales; family Myxococcaceae; genus QKJM01. The sequence continues at coordinate 2,636 of QKJM01000977.1, read as the reverse complement.
CTCGCCACGGCCGATCTGGGTGTCCCGGGGGGAGAGGAAGAGGGCGTGTCCGCCCAGTTGGAACATCCCGACTTCGAAGGACACCCGAGTGCGGGTGGAACTCTTCTCGAAGAGCATGGCCAGGGTCTTCCCGGCGAGGAGTGGATGGGGCTCGCCGCGCTGTTGACGCGTCTTCAGGTCCTGCGCCAAAGACAGGATGGCCAAAAGCTCTTGCCGAGAGTAATCGGTCAGCCGCAGGAAATGACGGGGCATGCGAATCTCCTTCCCATACGTACAGAGAGGCCGACGCTCCGGCCGGTACCGCCACAGCCGCGCGCCTCCCCCCTCTCAATCAAAGTCTCAGAGAGCGCCCAACACCTCTTCCAATGCCGCGAGGAGCGCGTCGATCTCTTCCCGCTCCACGATCAGGGGCGGTGCCAGGCGCAGGACCCGTTCCCCGGCGCTGCCGACCAGAAAACCCCGATCCATGAGCTCCCGGACCAGGGGGCCGGCGAGATACCCCTCGGCGAGCTCGACGCCCACCAAGAGCCCCCGGCCCCGCACCTCTACCACCGCGCGGTTCTCCGCGGCGAGCGACCGGAGCTTCTCCAGCAGGTACTCGCCCATGCGTCGGCAGTGGGGCAGGATGGCTTCCCCCAGCACGGTGCGCACGGTCGCCAGGGAAGCCGCCGCCGCCAGGGGGTTGCCCCCGAAGGTGGTCGCGTGGGTGCCGGGGCCGAAGCTCTCGGCGACCGTCTCCCGGGCGAGGATGGCGCCGATCGCGACCCCGCCGCCGAGTCCCTTGGCCAGGGAGCAGATGTCCGGGGCCACGTCCTCCTGTTCGCAGGCGAGAAACGTGCCGGTACGTCCGACGCCGGTCTGGACTTCGTCGAAGATGAGGAGCGCCCCCCGGGCGTCGCAGAGCTCCCGCACCTGCCGCAGGTACCCCGGGGAGGGGACGCGGATTCCTCCTTCGCCCTGCAGCGGCTCCAACAGCACCGCCGCCGTCTTCTCTCCCACCGCTTCCGTCAAGGCGTCCACGTCGTCGTAGGGGACGTAGCTGAAACCCGTGGGCAGGGGGTCGAAACCCAGCTTTACCTTGTCCTGGCCCGTGGCAGTCAGAGTGGCCAGGGTCCGGCCGTGAAAGCTCATGGTGGCCGAGACGATCTCGGTGCGCTGCCGCTCTCCCCGATCCTTCTGGTACTTGCGCGCCAGCTTGATCGCTCCTTCGTTGGCCTCGGCACCGCTGTTGCAGAAGAAGGCCCGATCCGCGAAGGTGTGCTCCACGAGAAGCCTAGCCAGTCGGGCCTGGGGCTCGATATGGTAGAGGTTGGAGACGTGCAAGAGGGTCTCCGCTTGGGTGCGGATCGCCTCCGTCACGCGGGGGTGACAGTGGCCCAGGCTGCACACCGCGATCCCGGCCAGGAAATCCAGATACTGGCGGCCGTCCGCATCCCACACCCGCATCCCCTGGCCGCGCACCAGCGCCACCGGAAACCGGGCGTAGGTCGGCATCAGGTACTGCTCGGAGAGCTCGATGATCTCCTGATTGCCCATGGTCGTGCTCCCGGTCATGGAGCGAACGAGCCGAACCGGCTCACGCTGCAAGAGAAAGATGCCGTCCCCTCAACTTCCGAGGATCTCCGTGCCCACGCCGCCCCGGGTGAAGATCTCCAGGAGCACGGCGTGCTGCACGCGCCCATCGACGATGTGGACCTTGTTCACCCCGTCGGCCAGGGCGTCGAGGGCGCACTGGAGCTTGGGGATCATGCCGCCGCGGATCACCTTCCCCTCCACGAGGCCCGGCGCTTCACCCTGACGGATGGTGCTCAGGAGCTTGCCGTCCGCGTCGAGGATGCCCTCCACGTCCGTGAGGAGCATGAGCTTCTCGGCTTTCAGGGCACCGGCCACCTTGCCTGCCACCAGGTCGGCGTTGATGTTGTAGGTCTCGCCCTCTTCTCCCACGCCAACCGGCGCGATCACCGGGATGAAGCCGCCCCGGTCCAGGGTCTCGATCACCGCCGGGTTGATGGCCTCCACCTCCCCCACAGCGCCGATGTCGATGATCTCGGGCGGCAGGTGCGCCTCGGTTTTCTTCTTCATGTAAAGCTTCTTCGCGCGGATGAGCCCCCCGTCCTTGCCGGAGAGCCCCACCGCCCGGCCGCCGTGGAGCTGGATCAGGTTGACGATCTCCTTGTTCACCTTGCCCACCAGCACCATCTCCACGACGTCCATGGTGGGGGCGTCGGTGACCCGCATGCCGTCGACGAAGCTCGACTCGATGCGCATGCGCTCCAGGACCTGGTTGATCTGCGGCCCGCCGCCGTGGACCACCACGGGGTTCAGGCCGATGTACTTCATCAGCACCACGTCCCGGGCGAACTGCTCCTTCAGGGTCTCGTCCACCATCGCGTGGCCGCCGTACTTGATGACCACGACCTTGCCGTAGAACTGCCGGATGTAGGGCAGCGCCTCGTGCAGGACCTCGGCCTTCTGGATGAGCTCTTTCATCGCTGCGCTCCGCTTCGCGGGTAAGGAGTGAGGAGTAAGGGAACCGCACCCGGCTCTCTCCTCGCTCCTCCCTCCTGTCTCCTCACAAGATATACCGTGCCACGTCCGCGTCAGCCACCACGTCGGCGAGGCGGCGACGCACGTAC
>QKJM01000541.1 GCA_003249315.1 Archangium sp. | reverse complement strand
CCGACTCGTCGAAGTTCACGTCCGCGAAGCTGGTCTCGTCCCCGGCGTTCTGCTCCTGCGTGGACTGGAGCTGCGCGTCCTGCGTGGCGGCGGTGGCGCTGTCGTCGTCGAGCAGGGCCACATCCTCGGTGGGGTAGGGGGAGATCGGATACGAAGCGGTGATCTCCATCTTGTCCGGCTCGAGCAGGGCCACGTCGGAGGGCGGGGTCGCGTCATCGACGGGCGCCGAGGCGTCCGAGGTGGAGTCCTCCGTCATGTCCACCGCGAGCGGTGCGGCGGCCCACTCGTCCGTCATCGAGGACGGCGCGGGCTCCTCGGCGAGCACCGGTTCGGACTGCACGTCGTCCGAGGCGTCGAGCAACTCCACGTCCTCGGCCTGCATCTCGATGGCCTGGGTCGACTCCAGCTCGGCCACGGGCGGGGGCAGGGACTCCGGGGCCTCCTCCAACTCGGCGTTGAGCGAGGAGAAGTCATCCTCCGCCATGGTGGTGGAGGGCTCGGGCGTCGGCTCGGGAGAGACCTCGAGCGCCGACATGTCCACCGCCTCATCCTGGGGGATGGGGGTGGCCTCGCTGACGGGCGTGACGTCGCCGTCGGAGATCTCGAAGACCTCGTCGGAGGAGGCGTCGTCGAACTCGTTGCTCGCGGGCGCGGTGGACGCGCTCGGCTCCGGGGTGGGTTCCACCCATGAGCCGGGCTCGCTCAGCGCGGGGATGTCGAGGCTCTCTTCCTCGAGGGAGATGTCGACGGGATTCTCGGCTTGCTGCGGCGGCTGCGGCGTGTACCGGAGATTCTGCGGCGACTCGGGGTATGGCGGCTGCTGCGGCTGCGCCTCATCGCCGGAGTAACCGGGCTGCTGCGCGTAGCCGTCGGCGTAGGCCTGGTTGGGATCGTAGCCCTGGGGGTAGGCGTACCACTGGCCGTCGGGGCCGTAGTAGCCCTGGGCGGGGTAGGAGTACCACTGGCCATCGGGGCCGTAGTAGCCCTGGGCGGGGTAGGAGTACCACTGGCCGTCGGGGCCGTAGTAGCCCTGGGCGGGGTAGGAGTACCACTGGCCGTCGGGGCCGTAGTAGCCCTGGGGCTGGGCGTAGGCCTGGGTGGGATCGTAGCCCGGGTAGGCCTGGTTGGGATCGTAGCCCTGGGCGGGGTAGGAGTACCACTGGCCGTCGGGGCCGTAGTAGCCCTGGGGCTGCTCGGCCGACTCCAGGAGCCCGCGCAGCTCGCTCCAACGCGCCTCCTCCGCGGGGGAGAGTTCTCCCCGCGTCCGCTTCTCCTCCAGGAAGCGAAACTCACTCATCGCCGCGTGTGTGTCGGACATCCGTCACCTCGCTGCGAACCGGAGGTGGGGGCTCCAGTCGCAGCGCCTAAAGCAGAATTTTCCGGGCGCGAGTGTAGGTGAGTCGGGGGGAGGGGTAAACTTTGAGGATGAGGTTTCCGCCAGCCTGCTACCTCCGCGAGAGGGCGGCTATCACCGCCTCTTCCAGGTCCTTGGTGCTCCTCCCATAGTGCTGGCGGAGGGCCTCCTCGAAGGGGGTGCCCTGAGCCACGTCGCGGATGAGGGTGAGCAACCGGGAGGGGCTCCCCTGGCGGAGCAATTCTCGCACGGCGATGGCGGAGGTGGCGTAGGCGACGGCGGGATCTCTCTGGGAGATGAGGGCCTGTCCGGCCATGGCGGAGAGGCGGGGCAGGTGGCCGGCGCGGGCGGCGCCGCGCAGGCGGTTGGCCAGGATGAGAGGAGGATCCTCGCTGCCCAGGTAGCGCCACTCGACATAGGTGGCGAGGCCCTCGTTGAGCCACACGGGGACGCGCTGGCCGGGAGGGGAGGCCTGGCGCAGGTCGTCCAGCACGGCGTGGACGTACTCGTGGACGAGGGTGGCCTTGGTCCCGAGGTCGAGCTCGGCGGCATCGTTGATGCGGATGGCGCCGTCCGAGTAGAGCCCGGCCACGGCGCGGGCGAGGTTGGCGCCGTGGTGGGTGCGGAACTCCGCGCGGGTGTAGAGGACGACGTCCACGGGAGACTCACGGGCCTCGCCGAGCACCTTGCGGGTGTGGAAGTAGGCCTCGTCGAGCGCGGCGACGACGTTGCCCTCGTACTCGGCGCGCTGGCCGAAGTCGCGCTGGTTGTTGAAGTACTTCACCACGAAGCGGCGGTTGGCGCGGGTGCGCATGCCGTCCGCGCTCACGCCGGAGGAGTAGCCGAGGCCGCTGGTGGTGGAGTTCGAGGCGGAGGGGGCGCGGGGATCTCCCTCGAAGCGGCGTTCGATCCGCTGGGCCTGGGAGAGGGCCTCGCGCTCCTCGGAGGCCTGGAGGCGGGCCTTCTTCAGCAGGGCGAGGGCGCGGGCGCTCTCGGGCGAGCGGGGGGGCACCTGCTCCAGCGCGGTGATGGCGCCCTGGGGATCCTTCTCCTCCAGCAGCAGCCGGCCCAGCTCCAGTGCGAAGTAGCCATGCTTGGGGAAGTGCTCCAGTCCCTGGCGGAGGGCGGCCTCGGCGGCGCCGCGCTGCTGGGTGGCGAGCGCGGTGCGGGCCACGCAGCGCAGGCCGGGGGCGGTCTCCTCGAAGAGCACCGCGCGCTCGCCGAGCGAGTACGCCATCACCTGATCCGACGACGCCAGGGCCTCGCAGCCCTTCTGCAGCGAGGTGGCGATGGAGCGGCGATCGTCTGGCGGGTAGCCGTCGGGCTCGGCGGCGGCGTAGGCGAGGTACAGCTCCTCCCAGGCGCGGCGCGAGGCGAGCTTCCGGGCTTGCTCGGCGGGTGGTGGGGCGGCTGCGAGCAGGGTGGCGAGAAGTAGTGCGCGCATGCTCCCAGTATGGCCGAGCCGGCGCCTCTATGTCTCTTCCGCTGCCTGCCAGCCCTTCCGCGCCAGGTGTCCGATCAACTCCTCGATGTGGTTGCGCCCGCGCGTCTCCAGCGTCACCTCCACCGTCACCTCGCCCACGCTCACCTTGTTGAAGGCGCGGTTGTGGT
>QKJM01000635.1 GCA_003249315.1 Archangium sp. | reverse complement strand
CGGAGAGCATGCCCCGATCGATCTGCCCCCACCATTGGTGGGGGCCCCGGAAGCGTAGCTCGTCGGAAGCCGTGGACACGAGCACCAGCATGTTGTCCCACCCCTGCTGCACGCTCAGCAGCGTACCGTTGGCCCACAGGGTGGCGCTCGCCGCGTTACGGACGTCGTCCTCGCCGATGGTGGCAGGGTTCTCGACCTCGAGAAGGTCGCCGCAGGCGCCAAGGATGGGCATGGCGCTCAGAAGTGTCATGGTTGCCACCGCCCGTCGAATCCGGCACCGGACCTCGGCCGGCCGTGGCAGACGCACTCTGCTCCCGCTCACAGCCCCACCCTCACAGACATGGTGATCCGCCTGGGCAGCGGCAGGTTCCAGACCTCCACGGCCTCGAGGAAGTTGCATTGGACGCCGTTCATGGCTTCCCCCGCGCCGCCACACCGGCTCAGCTCGTTCCCTTCCGGCTCCACCCCGCCATATCGGGTCCAGAGGAAGAGGTTCCGGCCGGAGAGGCTCACCGACGCGTTTCGGGCACCAAAGCGTGCGGCCCACCCCTCGGGAATGCGGTAGGTGACGCTGAGCTCCCGCCAGCGGATGAAGTCCCCGGGCTCCACCATGTTGACCCCGCTGTAGGGGTAGAGGGCGACCAGCTCCTCGGCCCAGGTCAGGGCCGCCTGCGTGCGGGCCTCGACGTCGCTCCGGGTGGCTGGGTTCAGGAGCGTGCTCTCCACCTCCGCCGCCTTGCGCACGTTCCGGAAGGTGGAGTTCCGGAACGCCCCGCCCAGGTTGCTGACGCTGTAGCTCCCGCCCCGGTACTCCAGCATCGCGTTCACGGTGAGCCGTTCCTTGAGGGTCAGCTCGAAGCCGAAGGAGCCCTGCCAGTCCGGATACGGCTTGCCCAGGTAGTGGTCGTAGAGGTCTCCGTCGCCGTCCTCGTCGTCCAAGAGCGGCGCCAGGGGCCCCGAGTTGCCCAGGGGCACAGCGTCCATGGACGTGAGGAAGGCCTTTAGCTCGGCCAGCGAATCGGGGATCCCGTCCCCGTTGGTGTCGAAGGGGACCGTGGAGCCGGGCGTGTAGCAGGTCCGTTCCACCCCAGGGCCGCAGACGGGAATGAGCTGCGCGCCGAAGTGGGAACCCGGGGTGAATCCCTCCACCAGGGCGTTGCGATGGCGGGTGTAGGCCGGGGAGCTCGCGGTGATCATGGGCGCGCCGCCCATGCTGGTGATGACTTCGCTCAGGTAGGCGCCATTGGCGAAGAGGTTGAGCGCCAGCCCCGGGCGGTCGAGGACCAGGGCGTTGAGGCGGATCTCCAGCCCGTGGGCGTCCAGGCGACCGATGTTGTCGAGCTGACTGGCGGTGAACCCGCCCGCGGTGGGGAACTGCCGGGTGATGAGGGCGTCGGTGGTGGTCCTGTCCCAGTAGGTCACGTCCAACCCGACCCGGCCCTGGAGGAGCTCGGCGTCGAGGCCCACCTCCATCTCCCGGGCCCGCTCGGGCTTGAGCAACGCGTTCCCGATGTTGTCCGGGGCCAGCCCCCCTCCCGTGGGCGTCTGCACCGTGGTGTAGGTGGTGAGCTTGTCGAAGGTCCCGGGCTGGAGCCCGGACTGCCCGTACGCCGCGCGCAGGCGGAGGGTGGAGAGCCAGGACAGGTCCAGCAGCGGGGTATCGGTCAGGATGGCCGACACGCTGGCCTTGGGATAGAAGGCGCTACCCGCCTCCCTACCGAAGGCGCTGGTCTTGTCGAAGCGCGCCCCCACGGTGCCGAAGAGCCAATCCCGGTAGCCCACCTGCTCCTGGAGATAGGTGCCCAGGCTCACCTTCGACGACCAACTGTCATTGGCCTGGGTGACCTCTCCCGCCTGGACCACCTCCACACCCGGTGCGGGGAACTGGATCCCCACGGCGTCGTCGAGCCGGTCGTCGGTGAGGAACGCCTGTCCCCCCGCGGTCAGGTCCGACGAGAAGTCGCCACCGCCGAAACCCGTGCTCCAGCCCGCCTTGGAATCGAACGTGAGCTCCCGGTGGCTCCTGTCTCCGATGAAGCGGAACCCTTGAGGCGCGTACATTCGGGAGACGCCATCGACACCCCACCCGAAGGGGATGCGCGAGGTAGTGCGGGTGTTGACCTGGTCCAGACCCCCGGATGCCTGCACAGACAGTCCCGACTGGCCGGACCACGACAGGCTCGCGGACCCCGTCAGATGCTGCGTGTCGTCGTCCCACTCGTACTGCATCATCTCCCGGGGAGTGCCAAAGCCCCAGGATCCCCAGGGATTGCCGGCCCCCGTGCACAAGGGGGTGACCTTGCCGAACATCCGCGTCTCGTCCAGGGCCGAGGCGTCGCACTGCGCATCCTCCGGCTTGGCCGCCACCACTGTCGTGAGCGGCGCGAACACGTTGTTGTTCCGCTGGAAGGTCTCCAGGTGAACGTCGCTGAAGCCCGTCGTGACGCGCAGCGTCAGGCGCTCGCGTGGGAGGAAGGTCACGGACGTGTTCACCTGGACGCGCCGAACGATATCCCGGGCGCCGCCGAGCTCCTGTGCTCCCAGGGTCCCGTCTTCGTCGAAGTAGCGGGCCGCCACGTAGTAGTGGACCTCGTCCGAGCCCCCGGAGACGTCCGCCGAGACGCCCTTCTGGCTCCCACGCTCCAGCATGTCGCCCATGAAGTCGCGCTCGAAGACCTCGAACGGCTCGAGATCCAGACGGTACATCTCGCTGAGGCGGGCCGCCTCGTCGGCGTCACGGGCGAAGCCCGCATTGGGCGGAATGACATCGGGGGTCACCGAGAGGCCCCCGTCGACCCTCACCGTGAACCGTCCCTGCCCCGGCCGCCCGGCCTTCGTGAAGATCTGGATGATGCCCGAGGACGCCTCGCTGCCGTACAGGGTGGCGGCGGCGGCGCCCTTGAGGATCTCCACCCGCTCCACCGCCTCCCAGTTGATGTCGTCGAGGCGAGAGCCCCCGTCGCCGC
>QKJM01000882.1 GCA_003249315.1 Archangium sp. | reverse complement strand
AGAAGGCTCCTGTGAAGAAGGCCGCGGTGAAGAAGGTGCCCGTGAAGAAGGCCGCGGCGAAGAAGACACCGGCGAAGAAGGCCGCAGTGAAGAAGGCCGCGGCGAAGAAGACACCGGCGAAGAAGGCCGCAGTGAAGAAGGCCGCGGCGAAGAAGACACCGGCGCGCAAGGTGACGACGAAGAAGGCGCCCGCGAAGAAGGCTGCGGTCAAGAGGGCACCGGCGAAGAAGGCCGTAGTGAAGAAGGCACCGGCTCGCAAGGTGAAGGCGAAGAAGGCCGCGGCGAAGCGGTCCCGGAGGTCTTGACGCGATGGCAGGTGGTGGTCCCCGTTACGAGAAGCTCGAGAAGGCGCCGGTGGACCCGGAGTCGTTGCTGCTCGACGTGCGCAAGGAGAAGATCGATCGGGTCATCTCCCAGCGCACGCGCACCTTCACGGTGGTGTTGGACCGACTGGAGGACAGCTTCAACATGGCCGCGGTGCTGCGGACGTGTGAGGCCAATGGCGTGCAGGAGGTTCACGTCATCGTCAACCCGGAGGCCCCCTTCATCCCGAACTCTCGAGTGGCGCAGGGCTGCGACAAGTGGCTCGACGTGAAGCTGTACAGGGACTTCGCCTCGTGCCGTGAGCACCTCAAGTCGCGGGGCTTCTCCCTGTACGCCTCGGCCATCCGCGAGGACGCCACCAGCCTCTACACCCTGCGCTTCGACACGAAGATCGCCCTGGTGTTCGGCAACGAGCGCCACGGGGTGAGCGAGGAGGTGCTCGCCGGCTCGGACGGCGCCTTCTGGATTCCGATGCGCGGCTTCAGTCAGAGCCTGAACATCTCGGCGGCCGCGTCGGCCTGCATCACCCGGGCGATCGCCTGGCGGGAGGAGCACCTGGGGAGGGTCGGGGACCTGACGGCCGAGGAAGCCCAGGTGCTTCGTGACCGTTTCTATGTGCTCGGAGTGAAGCAGCGGCGGAGGATCTTCAAGAAGCAGCCTTCGTCGAAGCCGTGAATGAATGACGGGCGAGGAGCTCCGTCAGAAGGCCCAGAAGGCAACGCGGGGCCGTCTGCCGCCCGCCTGGAGAGCTCACACCATGTTCCTCGAGAAGCTGCTCATCACCCTCCTGTCCGCGCCGGTGATCGCTCCGGTGCCCGCCGCCGTCGCTCAACAGGTGGTGGCCCAGGCGCCCGCCACCCCGGCTCCCGAGGCCCCGAAGGCTGCTCCGGCTCCCAAGGCCGCTCCGGCTCCCAAGGCCGCCGACAAGAAGATGGATCCGGCGGTGAAGGACCTGGTGGATCGGATGCAGGCCTTCTACGAGAAGACCCAGGACTTCCAGTCCGAGTTCAAGCAGGAGTACAAGTACAAGGCGCTGCGACGCACGCAGACCTCGACGGGGTCCATCATCTACCGCAAGCCGGGGCTGATGCGCTTCGAGTACGAGAAGCCCTCGGCGCGCTCCTTCGTGCTGGCCGGTGAGAAGGTGTACGCGTACGACCCGGCGGCGCAGACGCTGAGCGTGGGGCGCATCGACACCAGCCAGCTCTCGGCCTCGGTGACGTTCCTCTTCGGCAAGGGGAAGCTGGCGGACGAGTTCGCCATCAGCAAGGGCGCGTGTACGGACTGCAAGGGCACGCTGCTGGTGTTGGATCCGCTCAAGCCCGAGCCGCGCTTCCGCCAGGTTCGCCTGGAGGTGGACCCGAAGACGGCGCAGGTGCTGAAGAGCACGGTGGTGGATCCGGACGGGAGCGAGAACGCCATCTCCTTCCTGAACCTGAAGACGAACGTCGGCATCGGGAAGGAGCGCTTCGCGCTGAACCCGCCCGAGGGCACCCGCGTCGACGACTACACCAAGAGGTAGCCCCGTGAGGAGCGCGCGCCTCGGAGCCCTGTTGCTGTTGGTGATGGCCGGGTGCTTCCGGGGCGCGGGGCCCTCTGGCTCCGCGCCGCCACCGGGAAGCCTGGCCGGCGAGACGCTGCCGCTGCTGCCCTCGCCGAACCTGAGGCTGGTGGTGGAGGGGCGCCTGGATGGGAAGGCGGTGCCGGTGGTGTTGGATGTGGCCCGCCCGCTCTCCGCGGTGTCAGCGGGCTGCTGGGAGAAGGGGCCTCCGCCGGTGGTGGGCAACGCGCGCGTGCCGGACGTGTACGCGAGGGCCGGGGACGTGCGCGACTGGCCGCTGGTGCGCGTAACGGGCCTGTCCGTGGGGAGCGTCGTGCTGGGGCCACGCGGCATGGGGCTCACCGGCGAGCGCTCCTGTGCGGTGACGCTGGGGGCGGACGTGCTGGCGCCCTATGCCTTCACGGTGGAGCCTCTGCGGAGGGAGGTGTCCTTCGTGGAGTCGCGCCCCCGAGCGGAGTACGTGGAGGCACCTCCCGCCAGTGCGGACCCGGCCGAGGAGGTACACCTGCTGGAGCTGAGCAGGGATCCGGTGGGGGACTGGCCGCTGCTGGCGGCGCGAGTGAAGCAGGGAGAGGCGGAGCTCACGGGGCCCTTCGTGCTGGGCTCGCGCGAGCCCTTCTCGCGACTGGCGTTGGAGCCGGCGGAGGCGCGAGGAGTCCAACCGTTGGAGACAGCGGGCGGGCTGCCACCGAGGGCATTCGCGGTGGACGAGGTAGAGGTGGCCTCGGGAGTGGGCGTGGAGCCGCTGGTGCTGGAGGCAGGGGTGGGGTGGCTCAACCCGAGTACCCTGGGCCGGCTGGGGCCGGACGTGTGGGGGCGCTTCCGAGCCACGGTGGATGTCCAGGGAGACACGTTGGTGTTGCGCCGGCCGCGGGTGAAGGAAGAGGCCGGGACGCGCCAGCGCTGTGCGAGGCCGGGCTCCGAGGACTTCCAGGAGGAGGCCTGCTTCGGGCTGCACGTGCGGCGAGGGGCGGAAGGGCGGGTGGCGGTGACGGGGGCGGTGTACAGGGATCTACCGGAGGGAGGGCTGCTGCACCTGGAGCCCCTGGGCGAGGACGGCAAGCCGCTGGAGCTGGACTGCAAGGTGGGTTTCTCGTTCTCACCGACGGGACGAGGCGTGACGACGCAGCACCTGGTGCCGTGGCCGCGACTGGCACGGGAGCTGCCCGAGTGCCACGAGGCGCTGAAGTCGGTACGAAACTACGCGCTGGCGCTGTTCGAGGAGGGCCCGCTCCAGGAGTGCCCGAACGCGTGTCTCTTCGTGCATCAGTCGAGTACACGGCGGACGGTGTGTGAGTGCCAACCCACGCCGTTGGGAGACGGAGTGGCCACGCCCCGCAAGAAAGGAACGGCGAAACCGCCGACGCCGAAGGAGCGGGAGCAGGAGCCAGACGACTTCCTGTGAGCATTCACCCCTCTCCCTCCGGGAGAGGGACGGGGTGAGGGTGCCACGAATCCAGGGTTGAACCCATGCATCCCCCACTGGGAAAGAGAGGGGGAGAGCAGGAAGGGACGCTCAGCGCTGCGCGGTCACCACAGGCAGCGGATGCTCCTCACGAGGCACGAGGACGCGGTCCTTCGGGTTGGGGCGCTCGACCACGCGGGCCACCAGGTCGTAGTCATGAGCCTCCGTCACCTCGACGGTGACGAACTCGCCGGGGTAGGCCAGGCCGTCGTTGATGTAGACGAGCCCGTCGATCTCCGGGGCCTGACCCTCGTGGCGACCGACCAGCAGGTGCTCGCTCTCCTCGCTGGGGCCCTCGACCAGGACTTCAATACGCTGGCCCACCAGCTTCTTGTTCTGCTCGCGGTTGATGCGCTTCTGGATGGCCATCACCTCGCGCCAGCGGCGTTCGATGAGCTTCTCCGGCACCTTGTCGGCGTAGTCGTAGGCGGCGGTCCCCTCCTCGTCGGAGTACTGGAACACGCCCAGCCGCTCGAAGCGCTGCTCCTTGACGAACTCCTTGAGCAGCTCGAAGTCCTCCTCGGTCTCCCCGGGGAGGCCGACGATCATCGAGGTGCGCATCACCAGTCCGGGCACGCGCGCGCGAAGCTTCGCCAGCAGCTCCTTGAGGAACACGGAGTCACGCCCTCGCTTCATCGAGCGCAGCAGCTTGTCGCTCGCGTGCTGCAGGGGCATGTCGAGGTACTTGGCGATCTTCTTCTCCGTCGCCATGAGCTCGATCAGCTCGTCGGTGAAGATGCGCGGGTAGGCGTAGTGGAGGCGGATCCACCGCACGTCCACCTTCACCAGCTCGCGCAGGAGATCATGCAGCTTGGGCTTGCCGGGCAGATCATGCCCGTAGGCGGTGAGGTCCTGCGCGACGAGGTTGAGCTCCTGGACGCCCTGGCTGGCGAGGCGCTCGGCCTCGGCGACGATGTCGGCGATGGGGCGCGAGCGCTGGCCGCCGCGGAGGGTGGGGATGATGCAGAAGGCGCAGGCGTTGTCGCAGCCCTCGGAGATCTTCAGGTATGCCGTGTAGGACGGCATGGAGTTCTCGCGGGGCGTCTGCGCGTCGTGGATGTAGTCCGGGTCCGGGATCACCTGGCGCGGCGAGGCCTCGGCGGCGAGCAGGTCGCCAATCTGGGCGTAGGCGCTGGTGCCGAGGAAGTGATCCACCTCGGGCATCTCCTGGGCCAGCTCGCCGCCGTAGCGCTGCGAGAGGCACCCGGTGACGACGAGCGTGCCGCAAGCCCCCGTCTTCTTGTACTCGGCCATCTCCAGGATGGAGTCCACCGACTCCTGCTTGGCCGGCCCGATGAAGGCGCAGGTATTGACGACGATGACCTGGGCCTCGGAAGGGTCCTGTACCAGCGAGTAGCCGCGCTGCTTCAGGGTGCCGAGCATCACCTCGGAGTCCACCCGGTTCTTCGGGCAGCCGAGGGTCATCATGTAGAGGCTCTTGGTCTCAGGGGGGTTGTTGCGCACAGCTCCTACCGCTTTCCAATTTCGGTTCGCTCGAAGCGCTCACCGCTCCAAGCGAAGTTGATGGTCGGGCCGCTCGAGTAACCGATGCTCAGCGCGCCCTCTTCGTCCAGCACCACGGACGAGGCTCGGCCCAGCGCACACGTGGCAGCCGGCCACTCGAGCACCCGCTCTGCGGTCTTCCCCTTGATGAGGTAGAGGCCCAGGCGCAGCTCCGCGTCCGCATCGCACTGGCCTGCCACGGCGTAGGGATCGCTCCCGGAGAACACCACCGCCAGGGGTCGCCCATCCGGCAGGAGCAGTGGCTCGGAGACGGAGACGCCCACCTTCTCGGGCACCACCTCATCCTCGGCCACCAGCTTGCGCAGCGAGTCGACCGTCAGGGGCGCGTCGGCCTGCACCCAGGCCGGATAGTGGAGGATGCCGTAGCCCAGCCAGCCCCCGGGCCGTCCCTCCAGCCCCAGGACGTGCTCCGGCGGCTTCAGCTTGAGGCCCTTCCGGAACGCGTCCGGCAGCCGCAGCACCTCGTTCCGCATGGCGCCGCCCTGGCAGTTGGACACGGATGGGGACTTCTCTCCCTCGCCGTCCACGTCCTCGTAGGTGAGGCACAGCTCGAGCGTCAGCGGCTCCCGCGCGGGGAAGCGTGGGAAGGCCCGGGCGGGGATGCCCACCTCCATCGTCAGCGTGCCCTCCTGTCGCTGTACGCCCACCTCCACCTGCTTCCAGGCGAACTCGGGCGTCCCCTCCTCCTCGGGCGAGGCTCGCTTGCCGGTGGGGCGCACGTGGAAGGTGTGGCCGAGGGCGGTGGGGCCGCTCTCGGGGAAGAAGACGGAGAGCGTGAGCTCGTCCGACGCGAGGAGCTGGTCGTCCGTGATGTCCACCGACACGTAGAGGGTGTCCTTGCGCCAGCCGGCCAGGGCGCTGAAGGTGGCGCTGGCCTCCGGTGGACTCGCCGGCCTCAGGAGGAACGAGGAGCGGAAATCCCCCATCTTCCCATCGAGCTTCGGCGCGCGGGCGAGCTGCGGCACGCCGCGGGTGATGCGCTCCGGCGAGGACTCCTGGGCGGAGACCCCCGCGGGCACGAGTGCCGCCAGGACGGCGGAGACGATGAGAGGGCGCACGGCTAGTCCCGGAAGTTGGTGAACTGCATGTCCAGCTTGAGCCGCTCCTGCTCCTTGCGGAACAGGGCGATGGCGGCCTGCAGGTCATCCCTGTTCTTCCCGGTGACGCGGAGCTGGTCGCCCTGGATGGAGCCCTGCACCTTCATCTTGGAGTCCTTGAGGAGCTTCACCAGCTCCTTGGACTTCTCCACGGGAATCCCCTGCTGGAGCTTGATGAGCTGCTTGACGTTGGAGAGGCCCGTCTTCTCCATGGGCTCGTACTCCAGCGCCATGAGTGAGATGCCTCGCTTGGCGAGCTTGGAGAGGAGGACCTCCTTGGCGGACTGGACGCGGTCCTCGCTGTTGGCCTTGACCGTGATGGAGGTCTTGTCCGGAGAGAGGGTGACGTCCGCGTCGGCGCCCTGGAAGTCGTACCGGGTGGAGAGCTCCTTCTTGCTCTGGTTGACCGCGTTGTCGAGCTCGGCCGCATCGAGTTTGGAGACGACGTCGAAGGAAGGCATGGTCGTTCGCGCCCTTATCACACCTTGAGGACCATCGGCACCACCACGGGCCGCTTGGCCGTATACTGCTTGAAAGCCCGCCGCACGGAGCGTGCCAGCTCCTCGCGCACCGCGGCGTCATCCTCTCGGAGCCGGGGGGACATCTGCAGGAAGAGGGCTCGGGCCTCCTCGGCCACCCGGGGGAGCACCACCTGCTCGTCCAGCGTCAGCCCCTGGCCGGTGAGCTGCGGGCCCGCCATCACCGACAGGGTGCTCCGGTCCATCACCAGGGCGGCCAGGACGATGCCCGTCTCGGCCATCCGGTTGCGCTCCTGGAGCAGCTCCGGCGTCACCACCCCCTGGCTGAACCGGTCCCGGTAGATGCGCCCGGTGGGGACGCTGCCGGCGAAGCGGCCCCGTCCCTCCTCGAAGGCCAGCAGGTCTCCATCCTGGGCCAGCAGGAGCTGCTCGGGGGCCAGGCCCACCTCGCGCGCGGTAGCCAGGTGTCGGTGGAGGTGGTGCAGCTCGCCATGGACGGGGACGAAGTTCCGGGGGCGGACGAGCTCCAGCACGCGGCGCTGCTGGGGCTGGCTGGCGTGGCCGGAGACATGCACGCCGGGCTCCACCTGGGGGTAGATGACGCGGGCGCCGCGCCAGAGGAGCTGGTCGATGAGGCCGGAGACGGCGCGCTCGTTGCCGGGGATGGCGCGGGCACTGAGGACGACGAGGTCTCCCGGCCCGAGGCGGAGGGGCCCCTCGCCGGCGGCGAGCTGGGAGAGGCCGGCGCGGGGCTCGGCCTGGGAGCCGGTGGCGAGCACCAGCACGCGCTCGGCGGGGAGGGAGGCGGCGTCCTCCAGGGGGATGAGGAGGTCGCTCGGGAAGGAGAGGAAGCCGAGCTGGCGAGCCATCTCGATGTTGCGGGCCATGCTGCGGCCGAGGGTGGCCACCTTGCGACCGAGCCGCTGGCAGAGGTCGAGGATGTGGTGGATGCGGTGGAGCTGGGAGGCGAACATGCCCACGACGATGCGGCCGGGCGCATCGCGGAACAGCCGGTCGAAGGTCTGCTCGACGGTGCGCTCGCTGCCCGTCTCGTGGGTGAGCTCGGAGTTGGTGGAGTCGGAGAGGAGGCAGAGGACGCCCTGCTCGCCGACTTCGCCCCAGCGCTCGAGGTCGGTGCGCAGGCCGTCGATGGGGTTCGGATCCAACTTGAAGTCCCCGGTGTGAAGGACGGTGCCTTCGGGGGTGTGGACGATGAAGCCGACGGCATCGGGGATGGTGTGGGTGACGCGGGAGGCCTCGACGGTGAAGACGGAGCCGACGGGGAAGGGGTGGCGGGGCTCGATTTCACGGAGGTCGGCCTCGAGGCCGAGCTCGTCGAGCCGGTGGCGGAGCATGCCGAGGGTGAAGCGGGTGCCGTAGACGGGGACGGGGGCCTCGTTCAGGAGGAAGGGGAGGGCGCCGATATGGTCTTCGTGGCCGTGGGTGAGGAGGACGCCCTTGAGCTGGGAGGCGTTCTTGCGGAGGTAGGAGAAGTCGGGCACGACGATGTCCACGCCGGGCATGCTGACGGGGGGGAACATCAGTCCGCAGTCGATGAGGAGCATCTCTCCGCGAGCCGCGAGCACCATCGCGTTGAGACCAATCTCGCCGAGTCCGCCGAGGGGAATGACGTGGAGCATGCGCCTACATATAGAGGGGAAGGGTCCTGAAGAAACACCCACCTCTTCGCTTGCTGGGCAACCCGCGTCTCGAGGGGTGTCCAACTCCCCTCTCCCTCTTGGAGAGGGACGGGGTGAGGGTGCCACGGACCCCGGGTTGCCTCTATGCTTACTCCTCGCGTCACAGGGGGCGCGACGAGTATGAGCAGCGAGGCAAGAGCGGTCGGCGGTGAGTCGTCCGTCTGGAAGCAGGAGATGGAGGCACGCCTGGCCCTGGCGACTCCGCAGGACACGGTGCGAGGGTTGTTCTTCCTCAGCATGCTCGAGGTGGTACGCGAGCTCGCGGATGAAGCGACCGTGGAGCGCTGTCTGGAGTCCACCGGTGAGCGGAAGTTCCTGGAGTTCTTCAACTATCCGGCCAGCATGCTCGTCCGGTTGACCTTCACGGCGGGCCATGAACTGAGCGCTCGCCATGGAAGCTTCGACGAGGCGCTACGGCAACTGGGGCAGCAGGCGATGGTGGACTTCTTCGCGTCCGTGATGGGCAGGGCGTTGATGAACCTTCCCGGTCAGGACATCCGCCACGTGGTGAGCAGCATCCAGACGATGTACCGGATGTCGACGAGCTATGGGGAGCGCAAGGTGGTGTGGGAGGGGCCGATGCGAGGCCGGCTCCTCCTCCGGCGCAACTTCATCCCCGCCCCGTACCACGAGGGAGGACTGCGGACCACGCTGGACAAGATGGGAGCGCCGCACGTGAGGGTGACTGGCACGCAGAAGGGGTTGCTCGACAGCGAGTACGAGTTCTCCTGGGGCGCTCCCGAGGTGCCGTCTGGAGGTGCCTCGTGACCTACATGGGCGGCCTGGTGTAGGCGTGGCGCTGCGGGGTGGGACTCGCACCGCTCACTTCGCCACCATGCCAGCGGAGGCGATGGTCAGCACCACGCTGCCGCTCGAGCGTCGGGACTCGACCCGGGCGTGGGCTTCGGCGATGCGGTCGAGGGACTGGCGTTCCGCGAGATTCGACTGGAACCGGCCGGCGGGGGCGAAACCCGGTGCTCCTCGAGTAGGCCCGTTGAACCGACGTCAGGCGGTCTTCTTCGGAGGGAAGCGCTCACCCTCGCGCGTATCGATGGCGAGGGCGCGAGCGAAGGCATCCCGGGCGGTGGCGCGGGCGACGTAGTCGGCGGTCGGTCCTTCCTTGGGCATGGCGCCGAAGAGCTGGCCGAAGCGGAGGGAGGAGGCGACGAGGACATCGGCGGCGGTGAAGGTATCGCCGAGGAGCCAGGGTCCCGGCTGGACGCCCGCGGTGACGACCTCGGACATCTGCGCGAAGGAGCCCCAGGCGACGCTGCTCGAGGGAACCTTCCAGTTGAAGAACTTCTCGCCGTAGGCCGGCTCGATGATGGAGGTCGCGAAGAAGACCCAGCGCAGGAAGGCGGGGCGCGAGGGCGCGTCGAGCGAAGGCGCGAGGCCAGCGTCGCGGTAGCAGTCGGCGAGATAGATGGCGATGGCTCCGATCTCCGAGACTGGAACGCCCCGGTGGACGACGAGCGGGACCTTCCCCATCGGGTTGAGAGCCAGGTAGTCCGGTTGCTTGTGGCGGCCGGAGGCGAGATCGAAGCTCTCGAGTCGATAGGGCTGGCCGAGCTCCTCGAGGAGCCAGAGTGCGGTGAACGCGCGCGTGCGCGGCGCGTAATAGAGCGTCAGGTCGGTTTCGGCTGTTTCGGGCATGGTTCCTCCGTCCGAGGCGACCGTACGAGAGGGGCCTCCTCGGTACAAGCGAACCAGCTCCAGGGAGTCACTTCGTTACCAGGGAATGGGCTTGCGGCTGCGGAAGAAGCCCCCCGTCGCTCCATCGGGCGGAAGCATCGCGGCCCAGGCGATGGTGTCCGCGCCCTCCTCCACGCCGCGAGAGGCATGCGGCCCGCCCATGCGCGTCCTCACCCAGCCCGGGCAGACGGCGTTCACCAGGAGGTGCCGGCCCTTCAGCTCGTCGGCGAGGAGGCGCGTCAGTGCGTTGAGCCCCACCTTCGAGACACGGTAGGCCGAGCCCGGCCAGCCCTTCGACGAGTACTGTCCGCTCCGCACGTCCTGGACGAACTCGTGCATGAGGGCGAGCAGCTTCTCCTTCGGAGGCGGCGGGTCGAAGCGTCGACGCACCTCCGTGGACTGGCCATCCAGCTCGCCGACACCGCTGGACACCATGACGATGCGGCCGTGCTCCTCCATCAGGGGAAGCAGGCGCTCCGTGACGTGGAGGGCGCCGAAGAAGTTTACCTCGAGCGTCTTCTCGGCCACGCGAGCGTCGAAGCCGTCCAGGGCGATGCCGGCGTTGTTGACGAGCGCCGAGAGCCGGAGTCCCTGACGCTCGAGTCTTCCGGCCAGTGCGTCGATGCTCTCCTGGGAAGCGACGTCGAGTGGCTGGAAGAGCACGTCGAGCCCTTCGGAGCGCAGCTCGGTGGTGGCCTGCTCGCCGGCCGCTTCGTCACGGGCGGTGAGCAGCACCCTCATGCCCGCGCGGCCGAGCTGTCGGCAGACCTCCAGGCCCAGTCCACGGTTGCCGCCCGTCACCAGGGCCGTTCCTGTCACCTTCTTCATGCGCCTGTCTCCTCTCGTCTGGAACTTCGATATCACTCCGAGTGGGCGCCGGACGAGACTCAGCGGCGATGGCGGGTGTCGCAGGCGTGCCCGGGCCGGAAGGGGATGGCCCACAACTCGCGGCCGGTGCCAGGCTCCTCGGCGGTGAAGAAGACGTCCCAGCCGGAGCGGATGAAGTCTCTCGGGGAGGACGAGGCCGCGCCCGGAGCCAGCTCGTCCAGAGGCTCGGTGTCCCGGCGGGTGCCATCGCTCACCCACGGTTCGCGCCCACGGCCCGAGGTGTCCGCGCTGAAGAAGAGGATGCCCCGGATGGAGGTGAGCGCCTCGGGCGAGGAGGAGCCCGCTCCGGGTTCCAGGTCCTTGAAGAGGACGGTGCCGGAGGCCGTGCCGTCACTCACCCACAGCTCGCGCCCCTGGCCCGAGCCGTCGTCCGCGGCGAAGAAGACGTGCCGGCCGAGTACCGCCAGCGCGCTC
>QKJM01000288.1 GCA_003249315.1 Archangium sp. | reverse complement strand
CTATTGTCCTCCGCCCCAGATGCTTGCACTTGCTCGCTCGAACTCGCTGCGGTGGAGCATTGGACAAGCCCCTGGTCCGGAGGTGGGGGCTCAGGAAGGTTCGCCACCGCCCGCCTGCACCAGAGTGGGCGGCACCAACTGCCCCACCTCGTGGCATAGGGCTTCGGCCTTCTTCACCTCCTGCTTCAGCGCCTTCTGGTGGTTGCGGCTCTTCACCAGCGATTCCCGCCCCACCAGTCGGAAGGCCTCCTCACGCCCCACCTGTTGCACCGCCTCGGCCAGCACGAAGCCTCGCAGGCTCTCGGCCAGCTCGATGTCGAGCGGGGCCTCCCGGCGCCGCGCCTCCAGCACGAAGGCCCGCGCGGCCTGGCTCAACGCCTCCACCAGCGGCGAGTCCCGCACGGCCCCTGTCTCGTAGGCCAATGCCTGCCGGATGTGGGTCTCGCGCAACTCCAGCTCAGGGGTGGCGCTCCCCTGCTCCACCATGGCCAGCGTGTAGGCGCGCCGGATGAGGTTGTCGAGTTGCCGGAGGTTTCCAGGCCAGGAGCCCTGCACCAGCCACCGCTCGGCCTCCGGCGCCATGCGTGCCACTCCCTCCGGGTGCTTCTCCCGATGGTGGCGCGCCAGCATGTAGCGCGCCCAGGGGCCGATCTCATCCCGCCGGGCATCCAGCGGCGGGAGCCGGACGGGCAGGACGTTGATGCGATAGTACAGATCCTCCCGGAAGGTGCCTCGACGGACCGACTCGGGCAGGTTCGCGTTGGTGCCGACGATGAAGCGCACGTTGGCCCGCTGCTCGCTCCCGTCGTCGCCCAGCACGCGGTAGGTGCGCTCTTCCAGCACGTGAAGCAACCCCGCCTGCGCCTTGAGGGACAGCTTGTCTATCTCATCGATGAAGAGCGTGCCGCCCTCGGCCCGCGCCAGGCCACCGGCGTTGTCCCGCACCGCCCCCGTGAAGGCGCCCTTGCGCCAGCCGAAGAGCTCCGCCATCTGCAGGTCCTCGGGAATCGTCATCAGGTCCAGACTCTCGAAGCGACACTGTCGGCGGGGGGAACGCTCGTGACACCAGCGAGCCAACCGGGACTTTCCCGCGCCCGTGGGGCCGCTGATCAACAGCGTCTCCTCCTGCTGGGCGAAGACGCGCAGCACCGCCATCAGGCTGGCCATGGAGGTGCCAACCACGGGCAGGTACTCGTCCGTCTCAGGCGGGAGGCCGCCCGGGCGTGGCGGAAGGCCCGTGAGGAAGGGGGCCGCCAGATCCACGGCGAGCTGTAGCCGGGAACCCATCCCCCGCCAGATGAACTCCTGGCCGAGCGCCGCCATACAGCTCGCCTCCAGGGCGATCATCCCATCGATGCGGCCGCCGGGCATGCGCAGCGGGAGGACGCACACATGTGTGGCCTCGCGGCTCAGCAGCCGCCGCTGGCTCTCCAAGGGGAAGGCGGCCGCCGGGAGCGGCGAGGACAGGGGGCGGGCCGACTCCTGGTGGGGCCGCATCGTTCCCAGGCCCACGTCGATGGAGATGGCGCAGCCGTACTCCACCACCGCGCGCCAGGCGGAGGCGGAGGCCAGCAACGCCGCCTGGGGCCC
This sequence comes from Archangium sp., assembly GCA_003249315.1. Classification (GTDB taxonomy): domain Bacteria; phylum Myxococcota; class Myxococcia; order Myxococcales; family Myxococcaceae; genus QKJM01. Next base: position 9,581 of record QKJM01000288.1, on the reverse strand, counting down.
ATCGGCCAGCGGGAGCGCCTCCTCTCCCGGAGACAGGGTCTCCCTCGTCTCCCGCTCCAGCGCTACCAGCCGGCTGTAGGCATCCGCCGGTCGCAGGTGTACCCCCCCCCGCAACAGCCCGCCCTTCCCGGCGAAGGGGCTGCTCTCCAACTCCTGCTCGGCCATCCGCAGTAGCGCGCGCGACGTCGTGAGCGCGGCCTGCTCGAAGTGCTTCGCGGTGTGCAGTGCGGCGGCCAGGGATGAAAGTTCCTCGGTCATTGTCTTCCACGGGTTGGGTGCGGTGCGCCCATGAACGCCGTCCCCCCCAGGGTGGCAGCTCGGGTCCCGGCATATCAGAATCCCGTGGGAGTCCGGTAACCCCTTGCGTCCCGGAACCCGGGAGAGTAGGCCGCGTGGGATTCCGACTCCAGACTCCGCCCCCATGCCCAGCTCCCCGCTCCGCCAGGCGCCAGTCGAGCCATCCGCACCGGTGGCTCCTTCGCTGCCGGCGGGCACCCTCATCGCTGGTCGCTTCACTCTCGAAGCTCCGGCGGGCCGCGGTGGCATGGGGACCGTCTATCGCGCCAGGGACTCCTTCTCCGGCCAGCAGGTGGCTCTCAAGCTGCTGCACCTCGCCTCGAGCAGCACCGAGGCCCGGCAGCGCTTCACCCGAGAGGCCACCGTGCTGGCGGAGCTGCGCCACCCCGGCATCGTCGCCTACGTCGCCCATGGCCTCGCGGACAACGGACAGCCCTTCCTCGCCATGGAGTGGCTGGAGGGCGAGGACCTGGCCCAACGCCTCACGCGCCAGCCCCTGGAGCTCGCGGAGACGCTCGCCCTGATTCACCACGCCGCCAGGGCGCTCGCCGTGGCCCACCAGCGCGGCATCATCCACCGCGACCTCAAGCCCTCCAACCTCTTCCTGCGTCACGGCCGCCCCGAGGACGTGGTGCTGCTGGACTTCGGCCTGGCCCGCCACATGATGCCTTCCACCGTCATGACGGACAGCCAGGCGCTGCTCGGGACTCCCGGCTACATGGCACCCGAGCAGGTCTCCGGCCAGTCCCAGCTCACCCCTGGCGCCGACGTCTTCTCCCTGGGCTGTGTCCTCTACGAGTGCCTCACCGGCCAGCCCCCCTTCTCCGCGCCCCATCTGGTGGCCGCCCTGGCCAAGATTCTCTTCGCCGAGCCAACGCCGCTGCGAGAGCGGTGTCCCGGGCTGCCCGAGGCCTTGCGGGAGCTGGTGGAGCAGATGCTGACCAAGGAGCCCGCGCGCCGGCCGCCGGAGGCCTCCAGCCTGCTGGGTGCCCTGGAGGCGTTGCGCTCCCGAGCGGAGACGGCTCCTGGCGCCGCCACGCTCCCGGGTGCCCCACTGCCCCCCCTCGCCAGCGCCGAGCAGCAGCTCGTCACCGTGCTGCTGGCCGCTCCTCGCGCCACCGCCGGGGTCTCCTCCGGAGCGCTGGACTCACGCGAGGCCCTGCGTGACGCACTGCGGACCCTGCTGGCCCCCCATGGCGCCCGGGTGGAGCTGCTGGCCGACGACGCCCTGGTGCTCACCCTGGAGGCCTCCCTCGGCTCGGCCACCGACCCGGCCTCCCTCGCCGCCCGCTGCGCCCTCTCCCTGCTGGAGCGCTGGCCCGAAACCGACGTGGTGCTCACCACCGGCCGAGGCAGGTTCGCCCCGCACCGGCCCGTGGGTGAAGCCATGGATCGCGCGGGTCAACTGCTCCGTCAGCACGATCCGCGGCCCGCCTCCCCCTCCTCGGTGCTGGTGGACGAGGTGACCGCGGAACTGCTGGGGTCTGGCTTTCTGCTCTCCCTCCTCCAGCCCGGCGTGTTCCTGCTTCACGGCGAGCAGCAGGGGGCCGACGAATCGCGTCCCCTGCTGGGCAAGCCCACTCCCTGCGTGGGGCGCGAGCAGGAGCTGGCCCTGCTGGAGCTGACCTTCAACACCTGTGTGCAGGAGCCGGTATCCCAGGCGGTCCTCATCAAAGCCCCAGCGGGTGTGGGCAAGTCCCGGCTGCGCCACGAGTTCCTGCGCCGCATCCACCGGAACGCGCCGCGGGTGCTGGTGCTCGAGGGCCGGGGAGACCCCATCCGCGCCGGCTCGGCCGATGGGCTGCTCGGACAGGCCCTGCGCCGGCTGTGCGAGCTCTCCGGGGGTGAGCCGCTCGAGGCACGGCGAGTGCGCCTGGCCCGGCGTCTGGCCCGGCACCTGCCACCCACCCAGTCCCAGGAGGTGGTGGAGTTCCTCGGAGAGCTCTGTGGCATCCCCTTCTCCGATGAGCACAGCCCACGGCTGCGCGCCGCTCGCGGAGACCCGCGTCTGATGAGCACCCAGGTGGGACGCGCCCTGGTGGCCTTCCTCCAGGCCGAGTGCGGGCACCACCCGGTGCTGCTGGTGTTGGAGGATCTGCACTGGGGGGACCTGCCCAGCCTCAAGCTGTTGGACGACGCGCTTCGCGAGCTCCCCGAGCAGCCCTTGATGCTCCTGGCCCTGGCCAGGCCCGAGGTCGAGCAGTTGCTGCCCGGCCCCTGGATGCAGCGCATGCAGCAGGTGTCCCTGCGCGGGTTGGGCCGCAAGGCGGGTGAACGCCTGGTGCGCGAGGTGCTTGGCCCGGGAGTGCCTGACCCACTCATCGAGCAACTGGTGGAGCAGGCGGCTGGCAATGCGCTGTTCCTGGAGGAGCTCATTCGCGGGGTGGCCGAGGGCCGGGGAGAGGCGGCACCGCGAACGGTGCTGGCCATGCTCCAGGCGCGCATGGGGCGGCTGGAGCCCCAGGCCCGGCACGTGCTGCTCGCCGCCAGCTTCCTGGGCCGTACCTTCTGGTCCGGTGCGGTGCGGGCGCTGCTGGGAGGGGAGCTCTCCGGCCCGGAGCTGCGGCGCTGGCTGCAGCGGTTGGAGGAGCTGGAGTGGGTGAAGTCGCAGCCCGGCAGTCGCTTCCCGGGCGAGGACGAGTACTGCTTCCGCCATGCGCTGGTGCGGGATGCGGCCTACGGACTGCTCGCTGACGACCTCAAGCCCACCGGCCACCGGGTGGCAGCGGACTGGCTGGAGCGGCTGGGCGAGAGCGATCCGCAGGTGCTCGCCGAGCACTCCCGGCTCGGCCAACAGCCGGAGCGTGCCCTTCACTTCTACACCCGGGCCGCCGAGCAGCTCTTCGATCGGCACGATGTGCAAGGCATGAAGCGGTGCCTGGAAGCGGCCCTGACACTGGCCCCCAGTGGAGAGCCGCTGGTGCAACTGCGCGCGTTGCAGGCCACCGCCGCCTTCTGGATGGATGATTTCGCGACCATGGCCGAGCTGGGTGGCGACGTGCTGCCCAGGCTGAAGGCGGGCACTGCCCGGTGGTGCAATCTGATCAGCGGCCTGAGCATGGGCAGCAGCCATGACGCGGACGCGCGCTCCCTGCGCTCCCTGTGCCGGTTGTTGCTGGAGGCCGATCCGGAGCCGGAGGCTCGGGGCGCCTACCCGCTGTCGCTCTGCTTCGCGGGCAGCATGGCCTGGTACCTGGGCATGCTCCCGGAGGCCGACGCCTGCTTCGAGCGGCTGGAGCGCACGGGGCGTGACGTCATCGCTCGGAACGGCCTCGTGCGCGGCTGGAGGAATACCGTGTATAGCTTCCGGTCCCTCTACCTGACGGACGGCCCCTGGCGGGCGCTGACCTGGGCCGAGCAGTCCGGGCAGGCTTTCCGCGAGGTCGGAGCGGAGCGCGATGAGGTGGCGGCCTTCGGATGGGGAGCGCAGGCGTTGCTGGCCCTGGGAGACCTTCGGAGCGCCCTGGAGTGGGTGCGCCAGGGCATGACCCAGGCCCTGAGGATAGGGCAGCCCTTTCCCATCTCCCACGCCCGGCTGAACCTGATGGTGGTGCTGGCCGCCAGTCCCGAGCCGGCCCACCAGCAGGAGGCGCGGACCCTGGCGCTCGAGTGTGTGGAGGCCCAGAGCGCCAATCGGTTGCACGTCGGTTGCGCGCACCTGGCGCAGGCGCGGGTGGTGGCGGGTGAAGGCGATGTGGCCGGGGCCGAGGCCCAGGCGCGCAAGGCCTGCGAGGTCCTGGCGCCATTCGCGCCCTTCATGCCCCTGGCGCGCTGGAGCCTGGGAGCCCTGCTGCTGGTCCAGGGGCGCGTAGCCGAGGCCCGCCAGGAGGTGGAGCTCGCGCTCCGGGAGACCGAGGCGCTGGGTCCGGGCGGATTGGGCAGAGTGGGCCTGCTCCAGGTGCTGGCCGAGGCCTGCTTCGCCGAGGGCGACACCGCCGCCGGCGAGCAGGCCCTGCGCCACGCCCTGCGGTGCCTGCACACCCGCACCGCGGACATTCCAGACACGGAGAGCCGCGAGCGTTTCCTGCTGAGGGTGCCCGAGAACGCACGCACCCTGGAGTTGGCACGCCAGCGCTGGGGCGAGGCCGAGGTGTCCTGGCTCGCCCCGCTCCTCTCCAGCCGCTGAGGGGAGCCCTGACTGTCTTCAGGGCTCCGGGAGGGGCGGCTGGGAGGGCACCTCACTACGGGCAGGTGATGCTGGTGTCTACCGCGCAGGTGGCGAGATAGCCGGACAAGGCATCGAACGAGACCCGCTCGACGCCACACCCGACCCACGCCGTGGCGGAGGTCTTGAGGCACGTGGGCTGAGCCAGCCAGCCCTGGTTGACCACGCCATCCTGAAGGTTGGTTCCATAGATGACGAGCAGCTTGCCACCCAGGAAGTTCACCGAGCCATTCCCGGCTCCGACATACAGCTCCTGGTTGCCCGCGAGGTACCCGGAGCCAACGAAGCCATCGCTGCGCACGAACTGCTTCGTCCCATACTGGACGTCGGTGAAAATCACTGTTCCACCCGAGCGGTACTGGTGGCTGAAGTCCGAGGCGAGCGTGCATTCGAAGCCGGCCTGGTAGAGGGCGACCGTACCGTTGACGCATTCGACGGTCTCTCCACCACCCGTCGGAATCGAGATCGCGCTCTCGACGTAGCCGATGTCACCCTGCGCGTTGACCGGGTTCAGCTCCTCGCCACCACACGCCGCCACCAGCCCGGTCACGATGAGCGCGCCCGAAAACCTCTTCATGTTGAAGCTCATGAGTTCTTCCTCTGAAAGGACTGCCTTGGTTGGATGTATCCGTTCGCGAGAACCGGTCCGGGCCCGTTGGAATATCGAGTGGGGGTCGGCGGTCCTCGGGGTCGGGCCTGAGCAATCCACGTACCAATGCGGCGCTCCGAGCCGCGCCAGAGGGGAGCTCGCGTGCATGAATCGTACGGAGGAGGGGTCTTGCGTATCGCGCCCACGCGATGGCGTGTTCCCACCACGCGGAGCCGGTGGTACTCCCCCGGCGGCTCGCCCTGATGCGTTGAGGACCCAGAGAAGGTGTCCCCCCAGAGAAGGTGTCAAAGGACTCAGACTTACGAGCCTCGGTCCACCGTCCTGGACGGCTGTACCCGCCGCCACTTCAGTAATTCCGAGTGCTTACGGGTTGGCCCACGGCGTGCAAAGCGTCGTGCGCCGCAGTATCGGACACGGGAGGGGGATGGGATGGGCTGGCCGCTGAGGATGTTCCAGGAGGAGGGGTACTACTTCGTTACGTCGAGGTGTTTCCAAGGGAGACTGCTGCTGCGCCCCAGCCAGGAGGTAAACGAGGTGGTGGGGGGGGTGCTGGCCAAGGCCGTGCAGCAGAGCGGAGGTGCGGTGCGGCTGCACGCCTTCACCTTCGCCTCCAACCACTTCCACCTGCTGGTGTGGGCCCAGGGCGCGGCGCTCGCCTCCTTCATGCAGTACCTGCGCGCCAATCTCTCGCGGAAGGTGGGGCGGCTGGTGGATTGGCGGGGTGGCTTCTGGGAGCGACGCTACTCTGCGGAGCTGGTTCTGGATGACACGGCGCTGGTGGGCCGGCTGCGCTACATCCTGGCGCACGGGGTGAAAGAGGGGCTGGTGGAGATGTGCGCTGAGTGGCCGGGCCTCAGCTGCCTGCCGCAGTTGCTGGGGCCGGCGCGAAGGAGTTTCCGGTGGTTCAACTGGACGAAGCGTTGGAGCGCACGGAGGCGCGAGGACAAGGAGGCGAGGGAGGGGAGGTACGCAGAGGAGTGGGCGGAACCGGTGGAGTTGGAAGTGGTGCCGCTGCCGTGCTGGGAAGGCCGGGAAGAAGAGGAGCGGCGGAGGGAAGTGCGAGCGCTGCAGGGGGAAGTGGAGGCGGAGGCGCGTGCGAAGGGGAAGCCTGTGCTGGGGGCGGCAACGGTACAGGCACAGCATCCGCATACCCGGCCCGAGCGCCTGGCGCGCAGCCCGCGACCGCTGGGGCATGCGTCCACGCGCCAGGCCCTGCGGGAGTTACGCGAGCAGTACCGTGCCTTCGTCTCGGCATTTCGAGAGGCCGCGGCTCGCTGGATGCGGGGGGACTTCTCGGCGCGCTTCCCCCTCTTCTCCTTCCCTCCGCGAGTCGTGCCGAGTCTCGTTGCTTGAATTCTTTGATACCCTGGTGGGGGACACCCTGGTGGAGGTGGCGGACACGGGAGCGGGGGACACGGGGGCGAGCGAGCAGTAGACACATTGCCTGCATAAACCCTCCACTTGTGGGCTCTTATGGTCGGACACCTTCTCTTCCGAGGGATGAACGACATGAAGACACTCCCACTCGCCATGGCTTGTCTGTTGGGGAGCGCCACGGCGCTGGCCGCTCCGCCGAAGGCGTATTCACAGACAAAGGCAGCAGGGCGGCCTCTGCCGTGTCAGGCCCGCGCGCCCGAGCGCTCGAACTATCCTCAGGGAACGCTCCTGTGGGGCTCGGCGCGCCAGTCCTCCGAGGATGAGATGAGCGGTGTGCTCACCTCGGTGAAGCTGGAGGACCTGCGCCTCGAGGGCGGACGACTCGTGGCCTCCTCGCGCCGCGCCAAGGGACTGGAGGGGGCGACGCTCCAGGGCGCGGCGAGCAATGGCCAGGCCGTCGACGTGGCGATCTGCGCCGAGCCCACCGCGGGCGAGGAGCTGCCCTGGTACCGGATCGAAGTCTGGAATGCCGAGCGCGCCTCGTGGGAGAATCCTTGCATCGCCACCCAGCGGGCGCCTCAGCCGCGGGCGCTGGCGGTGCCGGGCGTCTGGGATTCGAAGGGGGCACGTCAGGACACGCAGGACCACTTCACCTTCGCGTGCGAGAATGGCGCCATCGCCAAGTGCGTGACGTGGGGCTATGCACCGTGGGAGAGCCGGGGTGGGCAGTCGCTCGCGGGGCTGCACCAGGCCTGCACGCGCATGGCCCGGGCCGACTACTGCGGCGACGGGCGGAGCCACACGCACGAGGACAACCTCATCGACATGTATGACAGTCTCGGAGTGCAACGCCGCACCACGGAGGCCACGCCGCGCTGGCATCCCGAGCAGGCCTCGTTCGAAGCGGCGTGGGGGCCCGAAGGCGCCGCGTGTCTGGCGCGCAGCCGTGAAGGAAGCTCGCCGAAGGTCGTCCTCGACAGCTGCCCCGAGCGCTTCGAACTCGCCAGAGTGGAGCTCGGAGACGGGGACACCTGCGCGCTTCGCCGCAAGGGCACCCGGGTGGAGGCGGCGCTGCTGCGCAACCGCTCGTATGAGCCGGGCCTGCACGCCTCGGCGCCGCGGCCGTGACGCCGGCCGGGGCGCGGCCCGCTATGGCTGCGCCCCGGCTGGAGTGAGTCCGCGGAGGGGCCCTCGCTGCCCCACGGCGATGAAGGAGGCCCAGGAGTAGGGGTGGGGGTGGGCCTCGCGTATGGCCTTCATGGCTTCGTGGAGTGCCTCGGTGCGCCCTTGGCCTTCGAGAAGGCGGCGGTAGTAGGCCTCCATGAAGTGGCGCGTCGTCTCGTCATTCACCTTCCACAGGCTCATGACGACCGTCTCAGCCCCAGCCACTCTCAGTGCCCGGCGCAGGCCATACACCCCCTGGCCCGGCTTCACGTCTCCTCGCCCGGTGTCGCACGCGGAGAGCACCACCAGTTGCGTGCCCCACAGGTCCATCCCGAGGAGCTCCAGCGAAGTGGCAAGCGAGTTCTCGTGGCGAGGTGGGACACCTTCTTCGACGGAGGCCTGCACGCCCGCGAGCACCAGGCCCGAGCGCAACATGGGGTTCGCCGGGCACTGCGTCGGGCGTTTGTTGCCCGAGGTTCCGCCAAGGCCGCGAGCGCCTCCAGACACATCGGCGTCCTCGGGGATGTCCTCCAGAAAGAAGCCGTGCGTGGCGACGTGGAGGATGCTGGGAGCCTTCACCTGCAGCAGGGCCTCCTTGGTGGCGTCGACGCCGAGCAGCAGCCGCGCCCGGGGCAGCAGGTGCTGAAGGGCCTCCGCCTCCTGGCGCGTGCCCGGCAACGCGGCCCAGCCTCGAGTCACGCTGTCCTTGCACTGCGTGGTGAAGAACCGTGCGATAGCGGGGGAAGGTTTGGTGGAAGCGTCCTTGCTCGGGGGAGGCACGGAGGGGGCACTCAAGTCCGGGTCCGCGAGGATGACGACCGCGTCCGACGGGGTGCCGCCCTCGGGGCGCGGCAGCAGCTCCCTGCCCGATTGGAGATAGGAGAAATCAAAGCGGTCGATGAGAGAGCGTCTACCATCATGCAGCGCATCGAAGGGAACGAGGGAGAGCTGTCCGTCTGGAGCGAGGAAGAGGCGGCGTGTCTCGCCCAGCACGGACAGCAGGGGGAGGAAGGCGAGCCGATACACCTCCTCCGCGGCAGGTTGCCACGCGACGGCCTCTTTCGTGATGGCCTCTCGAAGGCGCTGGATGGCACGGTCCATATGGGCAGCGGAGCCCAGGTCGACAGCACCTGTGCGTCCATCAGGGAAGAGAAGGAGCGCGAGATAGCGCGGCTCTCGGGCCACTCGCGTGGAAGAAGTACCGGGAGGCGTGTTTCGGTAGGCAATGAACTCGACGAGCGCTCCATCCTTGGGGAGACGAGCCGCTACACGCTCGACGATTTGCTCAGGGTAGGGCAGGTTTTTGAGGTCGCGCAGAAGCGCCGAGCGCCGGGCCAGGCTGGTTTCGAGTGCATCTCCCCTCTCTGTGAGCTCCTCGAGGAGCCGCGCATGGTCCGCGGGAGCGCGTCTGCCGGGACCGGCGAGAGACAAGGTGGCAAGCTGGGTACGCAGGGCGCGCAATTGCTCGAAGGTATCTCGGTCCTCTGCTCCCAGACTGCGATAGATTGTACGTGAGATACTTGCCAGTTCCTCGGCGGAGCGGCCCTTGCGCAGCAGTGCGGTGGCAAGTGCCAGATGGCGCGTTCGTGAGTCATCCAGGTATGCATGCACAAGGGAGTAGACATGCTCTTCCTTGGTGCGATGAAGCCGGAGAAGACTCGCAAGACGCTCCTCCGAGAGGACGATTGTCTGTGTGCGCAGGTGCTGTTCTTCATACGTCAATGCACGCACGAATAGAGAAGTTGCTTGGGGAAAACGTCGATGGGAGAAATCGAGGCCGGCGAGGCTGTTGAGCGCTCGGGCGACGTAGGGGTGGCCAGGGCCCAGCGTCGCCTCCCAAATGGCCAGCGCTCGCTCAAGCAGAGGCTCGGCTCGCGCGTACTCTCCCTGCGCCAGGTAGAGGCCGGCGAGGTTGTGGAGCGCCTGGGCGACGTAGGGGTGGCCAGGGCCCAGCGCCGCCTCACGTAT
>QKJM01000761.1 GCA_003249315.1 Archangium sp. | reverse complement strand
CCGTCCACGCGCTCGCCTCGTCGGGAATGGACTCCAGGTGGCCGTAGGCCCCCAGCAGCGCGGTGGTGCTCTTCTCGCCGAAGCCCGGCAGGCCCGGAATGCCATCCGCCGCATCCCCCACCAGCGCGAGCAGGTCCGGAATGCTCGCCGGAGGCACGCCCAGCTTCGCCCGCACCGCCTCCTCGTCCAGCTCCTTCTGCTGCTTGCGGTCCACCTGCACCACCTTCCGCCCGCGCACGCACTGACCCAGATCCTTGTCCGGGGTGAGCAGCCGCACCTGCTCCACCTCGTCCGCCCAGCGCGCGGCGGCGGTGGCCAGAGCGTCATCCGCCTCGAAGTCCTTCATGGACCACACGGTGAGCCCGATCGCCCGCACGGCCTCCTCGGCCAGGTCGAACTGGGCATGCAGCTCGGGGGGGACGCCCTCGTCGGACTTGTACCCATCGAACAGAGCGTTGCGGAATGAACGGATGGGGTTGTCGAAGGCCACCGCCGCATGCGTGACGGCCTCGCCGGAGTCGTGCAGCAACGCGAGCAGGGAGGAGACGAGGCCCACCGTGGCCTTCACGTCCCGGCCCTCGGGCGAGGTGTGCCCGGGCCGTGGCGAGAAGTGAGCACGGTAGAGTTCATAGGTACCGTCGACGAGGTGCAGTCGCATGGGGATAGACTACCCTGGCCCACCCGAGCCATGCCCACGGACACGCCACCCGTCCTGCTCGCCACGGAGCGCCTGCACCTGGCCCTGCTACCACCGAACGCCTCCGCGCGCGTGCTGGCCTACCACCAGGCCAACCACCACCACCTCGGGCCCGTCTCCCCCGCGCGCCCCGACCACTTCTTCACCACAACCTGGTGGCGTTCGCGGCTGGCCCAGGACACCGAGGACTGGCGCCAGGGGCTCGGCCTGCGCCTCTTCCTCCTGCCGCGCGCGGCCTCGCTCACCTCCGGGCCGGTGATTGGCAGCCTCTCCCTCTCCGACATCCGCCGCGGACCCCTCCAGTGCTGCGAGCTGGGCTTCGGCCTGGACTTCCGCTACCAGGGCCAGGGGCTGATGACCGAGGCCGTACGCACCGTGTGCGCCTACGCCTTCGGCCCCATGGGCCTGCACCGGGTGATGGCCAACCACCTGCCGGAGAACCACCGGAGCGCCGCCGTGCTGCGCCGGGTGGGATTCGTCGAGGAGGGGCTCGCGCGCCAGTCCGTCCTCATCCAGGGCCACTGGAGGGACCATGTCCTCACCGCCCTGCTGGCGCCACCGTCGGGGTGAAGGAGCGAGGTGCTTGCCCCCACCCTCCCAGGTGTGAGACTGCGGCCGCGCGCGTCCTCGGCAATTCGACCTTGGAGGGGTTCCGTCTCCGAGGGACGCGCGCGGCCTTCAACCGAGGCGGCACATAGGGAAGAACGAAACGAATTGCCAGTCCCCCTTCTCCCCGTCCATCAGCGCCGCCCCCTGTCACCTGTCATTCCGGCTAATTCACATTTTCGTAACAATCCGAACCTCCGGAAGAAGCAACATGTCGAGCGAGTCCCCGTCGAGCCCGAGCCTGTCGGGTCTGGCCCCTGCGCTGGCGGCCTACCTGGCCTGGGGTGCGTTTCCCCTCTATTGGAAGCAACTGGGACACGTGCCGTCGGTGGAGCTGGTGGCGCACCGGATCGTCTGGTCCTTCCTGTTCGTGTCGGTGCTGCTGACGGTGTGGAGGCGCTGGCCCGAGTTCCTGCGCGTGCTGCGCCAGGGGCGGGTGCTGGCGGCGCTGCTGCTGAGCACCAGCCTCATCTCCATCAACTGGGGCATCTACATCTGGGCGGTGAACCACGGCCGGGTGATGGAGGGGAGCCTGGGGTACTACATCGGCCCGCTGGTGAACGTGCTGCTGGGGCGGCTGCTGCTGGGGGAGAGGCTGCGCTGGCTGCAGGTGGGAGCGGTAGGGCTGGCGGCGGTGGGGGTGCTCAACCTGGTGGTGGGGCTGGGGGAAGTGCCCTGGGTGGCGCTGGCCCTGGCGGGCAGCTTCAGCCTGTACGGGCTTGTGAGGAAGCTGGCCCCGGTGGAGGCACTGACGGGGCTGGCGGTGGAGACGGGGCTGGCGACGCCGGTGGCGCTGGGCCTGCTAGCCCTGGCGGCCTGGACGGAGGGGCATCCCGTGCTGGGGAGCACCCCCAGGGACACGGCGTTCCTGCTGGGCAGTGGCCTGGCCACCGCGCTGCCGCTGCTCTGGTTCGCGCAGGCGGCGCGGCGACTTCGCTACTCGACGCTGGGCATCATCCAGTACCTGGCGCCGACGGGCCAGCTCGCCCTGGCGGTGCTCCTGTACGACGAGGCGTTCACCCCCCGTCATGCCCTCACCTTCGGCTGCATCTGGGCGGCGGTGTTCCTCTACAGCTTCGACGGGCTGAGGGGACGCGCGCGCCCGGCACCGGCGCGGGCTACCGGCGCTTCTTGAGGAGCATCTCTCCGAGCATCAGCAGCACGATGGCGCCGATGATGGCGCCGATGAAGCCGGAGGATCGCAACTCGAACAACCCGCCCGGCCTCCCGCGGAGAAGCGAGGCGAGCATTCCGCCCACGAAGGAGCCACCGATGCCCAGCAGCGTGGTGGCGATGAGCCCCAGCCCCTGCTTGCCCGGCATGATGGCGCGAGCAATCAGCCCCGCGAAGAAACCGAAGACGATCCACCCACACAACCCCATCGAACGTGCTCCTCTCTGGCCGGGGTGAGCACCGGCCCACTCCGTGAAGGTCAGAGAGGGTACTCCGGGAACGGGCGCTGTGAAGACTTTCGAGCCTCAGCCGGCGGCCACTTCGCGCAGGCAGGCCGCCACCCCGTCGAGCAGCTCGTCCAGCGCGGCGTCCGGGAGGTTGAGCGCGGGGGCGACGTAGACGGTGTCGCCCAGAGGACGGAGGTACAGCCCGCGCCGCCGCGCGGCCTCGTACACGCGCCAGCCGCCGCGCGCCAGGTAGCCGCCGCCCAGGTCCACCGCG
>QKJM01000290.1 GCA_003249315.1 Archangium sp. | reverse complement strand
GGAGGGGGAGGAGTCGTGTTGCCGCCATTGCCGGGCCTGCCCCAGCCGCCGCCATTGCCGCCGCCGTTGTTGCCGTTGCCGCCGCCATTGCCGTTGCCGCCGCCATTTCCGTTGCCGTTGCCGCCGCCATTTCCGTTGCCGTTGCCGCCGCCATTGCCGTTGCCGGGGTTGCCGTTGCCGTTGCCGCCGCCGTTGCCGGGGTTGCCCCAGCCACCACCGTTGCCATTGCCGCCGCCATTGCCGTTGCCGTTGCCGGGGTTGCCCCAGCCGCCGCCACTGCCGGGGCGGTTATCGGGCCGGTTGTGGCCGGGAGGGGTGCCACCCTGGCCGGGAGGCGTACCACCGTGGCCGGGAGGAGGGTTGCCCCAGCCGCCGCCACTCGAGGGAGGAGGCGTGGGAGAAGAGGGAGGGGGCGTGGGGCGCGGGTTGCCCCAGCCGCCGCCACTCGAGGGAGGGGGCGTGGGAGAAGAGGGAGGGGGCGTGGGGCGCGGGTTGCCCAAGCCGCCGGAGCCGTCGCTGCCTCTGGGGGGCTGGGAGCCGTGGCTCTGTCCAGGAGGAGGAGGGTTGCCCCAGCCGCCGCCCTGGGAGGGCGGAGGAGGTGGAGAAGGCGGCTGGTTGTACCCGGGGGCGGGGGTGGCTCCGTGCGAGCCGCCGCCGCTGTACGCGGGCGGGTTGTAGTTCCTGTAGACGTAGACGGAGCGCCCCTTGTCCCAGTGGTAGGTGGAGCCGGTGTAGGTGTAGGGGAAGTAGTCGTGGCTGTGGCGTCCGTGCAGGCTGCAGTGCCCGCCGCCCGGCACCGGGTGGTAGTCGAGGTACCAGACGACGGTGGGGCCCCGGTACCGGTACACCTGATTCGAGTAGGTGTAGCTCGCCTCATCCGGCGCGTAGTCATGGGTGTGGGCGTGCTGCACGGTACACCAGCCGCCGTAGGGCTCCGGGTGGGCCCCGTAGTAGCGGTACTCGTACTCGTAGACGCGCGACTCGTACGAGCGGGGCTGATGGTAGTGGGCAACGCAGCCGCTTCCCATCAAGAGGAAGGCGGACGGCACGCAGAGGGCGAGTAGACGACGCATTGCGAGTTCTCCCGGGCCGGCGGCAGGCCAGCCCGCCCATTTCACCACGAGGGTGATGACATGCGAGCAGACGGGCGGGCATGGAGGAAATTCATGCTAGGGAGGGTCCCATGTCAGGAACGGACATGGGAGTCGGGGGAGATGTGGCTCGCTGTGCGATGCACCCGTCGATTGCGGCCCGGGGCACGTGCGAGCGCTGTGGCAACTTCATGTGCGAGGTGTGCTCCGAGGGCGGCGCTCGGCGGTTGTGCCCGGCGTGCCGGGAGCGCACCGGGGAGGGGGCGGACTTCCCGCTGGACCGACACTCCTGGAGCATCAATGCCCTCTGGGAGTATTGCTTCGAGGCCTTCAAGCGCGAGTGGTTGATGCTCTCGGTGGCGATGCTGGTGGCGATGGCCGTCGGCATGGTGGCCCAGCTCGCAGGCAACGTGGCGAGCACGATTGCCGGGTTCACCGATTCCGTCGCGCTCATCGTCCTGGCGGCGCTCTTCGCCTTCGTGGTGCAGACGGTGGTGCAGGGGGTGATGGGGATGGGGATGTTGCGGGTGGCCTTCGACGTGCTCGAGGGTGGGCGCGCGGACCTGGGCCGGCTGTTCAGCCAGATGCACAAGGCGTGGCGCTACCTGGGGACGGCGCTGCTGGCGGTGCTGGTGCTGGGCGTGCCGCTGATGCTCCTCTTCGGCCTGCTGCTCGTCGTCGGCATGCTGGTGGTGGGCGTCCCGGTGGGGGTGCTCGCGGGCGAGGATGCGCTCCGTGCGCAGGGGCCGCTCATGGTGGCCCTCTTCTCCGGGGCCGGGTTGATCACCCTCGTCCCCGCGCTCTACTTCGGCATGCCCGTCTACCTGTTGCAGGCGCACCTCGCCTTCTCCGAGGAGGAGACGCCGGTGGGCGCCCTGCGCCACTGCTACCTGCTGGTGCGCGGCCAGCGGATGTCCCTCTTCGGGGTGTTGCTGGTGATGGGCGTGGTGGCGTTGATCGGCATGTTGGCTTGCTGCGTGGGCATCCTCCCCGCCCTGGCGCTGAGCCAGTTGCTCCTCGGCGGCGCCTACCTGGCGCTGCGTCGCGGCTCCGTGCTGGAGGCGCATCCGCGCTAGGCGGAGCCGCCTCGGTCTGGTTGTCAGACAGGTTGTGGCCGCGTCCGCGCCAGACGGGGCCGCTTCAGTGGACCAGGCGCTCGGAGGAGCCCGAGCGCGGGGTGTACAGCTTGCCCAGGCAGGCGAGGATGTGCTCGCGGTACTCGGCCACCTCGCGCAGCCCGCACACCATCCACCGCTCGGCGAGCACGATGGTGGGCACGCGGCGCACACCGCGGCTGGCGGCCAGCCGGTGCTCGTCGAGGATGAGCTTGTGCGTGGCCGCCGAGCCGAAGGCCGCCGCGAAGGAGCCCATCTCCAGGCCGGCGTGCGCGGCCAGCTCGAAGATGACGTCCGGGCGGCTGACGTTCACTCCCTGCTCCAGCGCGGTCCGCTGCATGGCCCGCGTGAGCAGCGCGTGCGCCGCCGGGCTCTGCAGCCGCGCCGCCTCCAGCGCCGCCAGCGCGTTGATGCTCGAGCGGGGAGGGTCTCCTCCCTGCCACAGCTCGGTGGACAGCAGCCGCGCCGTCGGGTCCGACTCCTTGCGGGCCCGCCGCACTTCCTTCACCAGCCCGCGCAGCTCGCGCTCCGTGGGTGGCATGTCGTGGATGCGCAGCGGGTACGGTCGCACCTTCCAGCGGATGAGGTCGCCGAACTCCTGCTTCACTGTCTCCAGGCGCTGGTCTGCGAGGTAGCACCAGGCGCAGAGCACATCCTGGTAGACCGTTATCTGCAGCGATTTGTGCGGGGGCTTCATGAGGGCACGCCCAGATTAGAGGGGCGCATTCCCGCCGCACAATCCCCTCTGGAATGTTCGCGCCATGCCCATTCCCAGGAGGACCAGGCAGGAGGCTCGTCCGCCCGGCTGCTCACCGAGCGGCGCCGCCGTGCGTCACGGCGCGCGCTTGCGGGCGAAGGTGAGCGCGTGCTCGACGATCTTCCCGGCGATGTCCTCTCCAGTGGCCTTCTCCAGCCCCTCGAAGCCCGGGCTGGAGTTGAGTTCCACCAGTCGCGGCCCGGTGTGGCCCTCCAGCATGTCCACCCCGGCAAGCTCCAGTCCGAGCAACCTCGCGGCCCGCACCGCCGCCTCCTCATAGGCAGGGGGCAGCTCCACCGCGCGCCCCTCCCCTCCCCGGTGGAGGTTGGAGCGGAACTCCCCCTTCTTCGCCTTGCGTCGCATCGCCCCCACCACCCGCTCTCCCACCACCAGCGCCCTCACGTCCTTTCCCTTGCTCTCCGCCACGAACTCCTGCAGCACCACCTCCTGCCCCAGGTCCCAGAAGGTGTTCACGATGGTCTGCACCTCCTGGAGGCTGTGGGCGATCATCACCCCCACCCCCTGGGTGCCCTTGAGCAGCTTGATGATGACGGGCAGCCCCCCCACCTCCTCCACCAGCCAGCGCACGTCGCTGCGGTCATGCGCCATCACCGTGCGCGGCACGTCCAGCCCCTCGCGGCACAGGAGCTGGAGGCAGCGCAGCTTGTCCCGGCTGCGGGAGATGGGCATGGCGCCGTTGAGCACCGGCACCCCCATCATCTCGAAGTGGTTGACCACCGCCAGGCCGTAGCCGGTGATGGAGGCGCCGATGCGAGGGATGACCACCTCCGCGCCGCGTATCTCCACTCCGCGGTACACCAGTCGCGGCTGGCGGGAGGCGAGCACCATGGTGCAGCGCAGGGTGTCCAGGACGAGGGGGCGGTGCCCGTGCCGCTTGATGGCCTCCACCAGCCGCCGGGTGGAATAGAGCGAGCGCTTGCGCGAGAGCACCACCACCGTCTTCTTCGTCCTCCGGCGGCGAGGGGCGGCTGGCGGGGCGTCCGGCGGGGGCGTTGCGGGGCGGGCGGGTGCCTTCGGGCGCG
Organism: Archangium sp.; assembly: GCA_003249315.1. GTDB lineage: Bacteria > Myxococcota > Myxococcia > Myxococcales > Myxococcaceae > QKJM01. The sequence continues at coordinate 7,166 of QKJM01000290.1, read as the reverse complement.
CGGCGGGCGCCTTTCTGGACGAGGCCTTCTTGATGGGCATGGAAGGCGCGCGAGCCTAGCACGCCCGACATCGGTCGCGTCGGTGGGGTTTGGTATTCTTGGCGGGCGATGAGCACCCAGGCACCACACCCGGACGACATCCTCACCAACCCAGGGGAAGTCGGGCTCGACTCCCTCAACCTCCCGGCCTCCGCCTCTCCCTCCGAGACGCTGGTGATGGAGCAGCAGCGCGCCACCCTCAAGCTGCGCCGTTGCCGGCTGTTGGTGACGTCCGGGCCCGACGAGGGCCGCTCGCTGCTCTCCGACAAGGAGCGGCTGCGCTGCGGCGCCCACCCCAGCAACGACCTGGTTCTCGCCGAGGACCGCACCGCCAGCCGCCACCACTTCGAGGTTCTCTACACCGAGCGGGGTTACCTGCTGGTGGATCTCCAGTCCACCAATGGCACCTTCCTGGACGGCCGGCGCGTGGAGCGGGCCTACCTCACCAGCGGCGCTCAAATCCGCGCCGGCTCCTCCACCCTCGTCTTCTCCCCCATCGACGAGGAGGTGACGGTCGAGCCGGACCACGAGGGCGAGCTGTGCGGCATGGTGGGGCAGAGCGTGCGGATGAGGCAGATCTTCGCCCTCATCAAGAAGATCGCCCCCATGGACGTGTCCGTCATCATCGGGGGGGAGACGGGGACGGGCAAGGAGCTGGTGGCGCGGGCCATCCACGAGCTGAGCGGGCGGAACAAGGGGCCGCTGGTGGTGCTCGACTGCGGCGCCATCCCGCCCAACCTGATTGAGAGTGAGCTGTTCGGTCACGAGAAGGGCGCCTTCACCGGGGCCCTCGCCGAGCGGCCGGGGGCCTTCGAGCGGGCGCACCAGGGCACCATCTTCCTCGACGAGCTGGGCGAGCTGCGGATGGACCTGCAGCCCAAGCTGCTGCGCGTGCTGGAGAACCGCGAGGTGCGGCGGGTGGGCGGCAACGAGGTGATGGAGGTGGACTGCCGGGTGATCGCCGCCACCAATCGGGACCTGGTGAAGGAGATCGCCGCGGGCAACTTCCGGGAGGACCTCTTCTTCCGTCTCTCGGTCCTCACCATCCAGCTCCCGCCCCTGCGCCAGCGGCGGGAGGACATCCCCCTCATCCTCAAGCGGGCGCTGGCGGAGCCGGAGGTGGTGGCGCGCCACGGCCGCAAGCGCATCTCCCCCGAGGCGCTCGCGCTGCTGATGGCCTACCCCTGGCCGGGCAATGTGCGCGAGCTGATGAACGTGCTCTCCCATCTCCTGGCCTTCAGCGAGGGCGAGGAGGTGTTGCCCGAGCACCTGCCGCCCCGGGTTCAGGGTCAGGAGCGCGAGGGGCCGCTGCCCTTCAACGAGCACCTCACCTTCAAGGACGCCAAGGAGCAGCTCCTGGAGAACTTCGAGCGCGAGTACGTCACCAGCGTCCTCACCCGCTGCGAGGGGAACCTCTCCCGGGCCGCCCGGGAGAGCGGCCTGCACCGCAAGTCCATCGAACGGCTGGCGAAGAAGTACCAGCTCGACGCCAAGGGGATGAAGCCGCGCTGAGGTCCCGGCCGGGACGAGCGCTACGCGAAGAGGTGGGGGTAGGCGGAGCGCAGGTCGAGGACGCGGGGGTACATCTCGAGGAAGAAGTGCAGGTCGGTGATGGCCTCCTGGTAGGAGAGGAGGGCCTGGCGGGCGGCGAGGTGCTCGGGCTGGCCGGCGTTGGGGGAGAGGGAGGCGGAGAGGGCGCGCAGGAGGGGCTCGAGCTTCTTCTGCTTGAGGGAGTCCAGGCCGCGGCGCTGGGAGCGCCACAGCTCGAAGCAGAGGTTGGCGGTGTCCAGGAGGTGGGGGAGGTCGGTGGAGAGCCAGAGGGGAGTGGCCTCGCGGGCCTGCTCGAGGGGGACGGAGTAGATGAAGGAGTGGAAGCCGGAGAGGCGGCCGAGGCGCAAGAGGCAGTAGGCGCGGATGTAGGGGCGCTGGACGTTGGCGAAGTCGAGGGCCTCGAGGTAGCTGGCGGGGGGAGCGGCGTCGCTGGAGCGCAGGCCGGTGGCGAGCAGCTCGGCCTGGGCGAAGAGCTGGTGGGCGAGCTGGGGCTGCCCGGAGAGGGAGGCCGCCATGGCCCCGAACTGGGCGGCATCGACGTAGGTGGTGTAGTGGTCTTCAGGTACGACGGGCAGCCAGCGCTTCAGGAGTGCATCGGCTCTCTCGGCTGCCTCCGCGAACAGCTCACGGGCTGCCGCTTCGTTCTTCCGCCACGCCTCGAACACCCCGAGGTCAAACCTGTTCCCAGCCAGAGCCCGATCTCGCATGGCCGGTCTCTCCGTTGGGTTGTTCGGGTCTGTCAACCTGGCATGAGACTCCTTCAGGTTTTCAATGTAGTTATTCATGTCTTTTTCCCACCCATCCGCTCCGCCCTTCCATCTCTTGCCTGGTAGCTGTTTTCTGCTCATCCCCTGGTGGCCTCTCAGTTCCACTTTCTCGTCAAGACAAGTGTTATGTCGAGATCCTTGATGCCATCGGCTGAAATCTTTCTTTTTCCTGTCTTGAACAACTCCAGCAGTTCTTCGGTGAGGCGCGGATTCGCGTCATAGACGAACAGGTTGAAGCGAAGCTCGCGACCGTCGAGTAATTCCTCCGGCCTGAGGTGTCCGGCCCTGCGCAGGTATTCCCTCAGCCTGGTGCCGTTGAACAGGAAGACGGTGTCACCGGTCCTGGGGTCCACCGACCTGCGGAGCCAGTTCTTGAGGTCATGCAGGCCGAGCTTGGATGCGGCCTTCACCTCCAGGACGTGGATGACTTTGCCGTGACGGAAGACGCGGTCCACGCCGTTGGCGGTGATGTGGCCCAGGTGGATGATTTCCTCGTGGGAGACGAAGTGGGAGAGGGTGGAGTGCTCGGCGAGGGCGGCGCGCAGGTGGTTGCGCACCGTCTCCAGGTACTTGGGAGGGCCATGCTTGAGGCGCAGCGCCGCCTTCTTGAGGTTGAGCGTCACGCGGCCCTGGAGGCTGAGGAGGTGCCCGCCGCCGAAGAGGACCTCGTCCGGGGTGGTGCGAATCATCTCCACGAGGAAGTCTTTCATGCGGGGGTACTGGGAGAAGAGGCCGCTGTGCTCCAGGCGGGAGAAGAGGAGGGAGAGGTCCTCCCAGCGGGAGCCCCAGGAGGCAAGGCGGGTGAGGAATTCGTCCCCACCGTAGCGGCGCAAGTGGGAGAAGCCCTTGGGGTCCAACTTGCGGAGCACCTCCAGCACCAGCGCCCGAGCGGTAGGCCCGAGGGGGGCGGCGTCGGCGGGGGGGCAACCAGCGCGTGGCCGGGCGGGCGGCCAGCACCCGGGGCAGGCGCAGCAACACGGCGCGCAGCACCACCTCCAGCTTGCCGTAGCGGGCGGTGAAGGCCACCACCTTGCCGGCGAGCGTCCCCACGTCTCCCACATAGGGAAGAAGCCCCACCACGCTGAGGCCGGCCCCCACCCAGTCCCCCTTCACCGCGCTGCCGAGGGTGTCGCGCACGTCGCCCAGGGTGCCCACCACCCAGCCGGCCACGGGAATGAAGCTGGCGGCGCCCCCGGAGAGCTGTCCGAGGAAGAAGGGCACATTGCCCTTGCACGGCTTCCACCCGGAGAAGAGGGTGTCGCAGGTGTCCCCCAGCAGGAGGCCGTCGCTGTAGTCGCGGGCCCACTCCCCCGGAGTCAGCCGCTCATCGGGCACCAGTGGGTCAAACCCGTCGGAGAGGAGGGCCACCTCCTGGCCATCGGAGAAGCCGTCGCCGTCGGTGTCGGCGACGTCGGGCTCGGTGGCGTGTGCCAACTCGAGGGAGTCGTTCAGCCCGTCGGAGTCGGAGTCGGCGAGGAAGGGGTGGGTGCCGAGGAAGCGCTCGGCCTCGTCCTCCAGCCCGTCCCCGTCCGAGTCCACGCCCCAGGGGGCTTCCGGGGGAGAGTGGGCGGAGGAGGCACGCATGGTGAGGAGGGGGCCGGTGCCCCTGGAGGTGGGCGGGGCCCTGGCGGAGCGGGGAGGGCGGGAGGTGGAGGTGGGAGGCCGGGGCGGGCTGAGCGGGTCGCTGCGGCGGGACTGCTCCTGGAGGCTGGAGAGGCCGTCGCCGTCGGTGTCCTCGTCGCCGTCCGGTACCCCGTCCCCGTCCGAGTCCCGGAGGGAGGGCAGCAGGTGGGCCCCACCCCAGCGGGCTTCAAAGGCGTCGGAGAGGCCGTCTTCGTCGGAGTCGGAGGAGAGGGGGCTGGCGCCGAGGCGCACCTCCAACTGGTCCGGCACGCCGTCCGAGTCCACGTCGGTGAGGCGGCCGGGGCGAAAGTGGACTCCCACGGCGGCGAGGGCGGAGGTGGCGTGCCTCCAGGTGGCGAGAAGGTGGTGCCCGGCCTCCTGCGCCTCCCCCTGTTTCAGGTGGGAGAGGGCCTGTGGCCAGGCCTCTTCGGCCTGTCGCAGGGAGGATCGGGAGGCGTCCCAGGCGGAGGGTTTCAGCCACCGCGGGCGCCGTGTCCCCAGCAGCCGCGCGTCCGCCAGGGCCACCTCCGCGGCCTGCCGCTGCACCCGCAGCAGCGCGCCCGCGGCCTCCAGTGTACGAGGTTGCGTGTCCCGCCCCGAGAGCCAGGCCTTCTGCGTCTGCTCCACCAGGCGCTGCGTGTCCTCCAGCAACCGGGCCTCATGCACCCGCGAGGCGTCGAAGAAGGCGCGGCTGGATTGCCGCTGAAGGGAGTGCATCTCGGGGCGGCTCGAGCCCAGGGCGAGTGCCTCGAGGGCCGCCAGCGCGCGCTGCAACTCCGCTCGGGTGTTTCGCTCCAGGGGGAGTGTGCCGGCCGCCCGTACCTCCTGCCTCCACTGCTCCTGGCGCGTCGCCGCCAGCGCCTCGGCTCTTCCCGCCAGCGCCAGCACCGGCACCAGCGCCACCAGCCACTTCAGTCTCCGGCTCCCGGACATGTCACCTCTGAAGCCTCATCATCCCTTCGGTCCTTGGCCGGACTCCAGCCACTGGTGGCGTAGCTCAGGGCTCCTCGTCATCCTCCAGGCCAGCCCGGACAGGACGACGGAGGGGAGCTTCATGGGAGGCTCCTCATGTCCGGCCAGTTGGAGGGTGGCCCCGCTTCTGCCGGGAGGGTGACGGCGCTCCAGGCGGTGCCTTACGCCGGTTGAAGCGTTCCCAGGGCACGTGCTACGGCGCCATACATGAGCGACGCCAGCGCCCCGAAGGACTACAAGGACACGGTCAACCTCCCGAAGACGGACTTCCCCATGAAGGGGAACCTCGCCCAGCTCGAGCCGCGGATGCTCGGCTGGTGGGAGGAGAAGGGGACGTGGGGGAGGATTCTGGAGCGGCGCGCAGGCGCGGAGCCCTTCGTGCTGCCGGACGGCCCCCCGTACGCCAACGGCCACATCCACGCCGGGCACGCCCTCAACAAGGTGCTCAAGGACATCGTGGTGAAGTACCGCAACCTGGCCGGGCGCCGGTGCGACTTCATCCCCGGCTGGGACACCCACGGGCTGCCGATCGAGCAGGCGGTGGAGAAGCGGCTGAAGGACAAGAAGGTGGACAAGCGCTCGCTGGGCCGGGAGGAGTTCCTGGAGCGCTGCCGCCAGTACGCGCTGGAGTTCGTGGATATTCAACGCACCGAGTTCCAGCGGCTGGGCGTCTTCGGGGACTGGTCGCACCCGTACAAGACGCTGGACTTCGCCTACGAGGCGCAGGAAATCCGCGAGCTGGCCACCTTCGCGAAGCGGCAGATGCTCTACCGGCGGAAGAAGCCGGTGTACTTCTGTCTGTACGACCAGACCGCTCTGGCCGAGGCGGAGGTGGAGTACGAGGAGCACTCGAGTCCCTCGGTGTACGTGGCCTTCCCGGCGGGGCCGGAGGTGGCCGAGCGGGTGCCGGCGCTGAAGGGCAAGGAGGTGGCCTTCGTCATCTGGACCACCACGCCCTGGACGCTGCCGGCGAACCTGGCGATCGCGGTGAATCCGGAGTTCGAGTACGTCTTCTACGCGCTGGGCGAGCGGGTCATCTGCGTGGCGAAGGACCTGCTGCCGAAGGTGCTGGCGGAGGTGAAGGCGGACGAGCTGGCGGTGAAGAACGTGAAGCTGCCAGGGGGAGAGGTGTCGGCGGCCTCGTTGGTGGAGCCGGAGCGGGTGCTGGCGTACGCGCAGGGCGAGGAGCTGGTGGACTGCACGTACCGGCACGTCTTCGTCGAGCGGGAGGGCCGGGTGCTGCCGGGCGAGCACGTGACGCTGGAGGCGGGTACGGGGCTGGTGCATACGGCGCCGGGGCACGGCCAGGAGGACTACGAGGTGGGGCTGCGGTACGGCCTGGACATCTACAACCCGGTGCGCCACGACGGCCGCTACGACGAGAGCGTGGGCGAGTGGCTGGCGGGCAAGAGGGTGTTCGAGGCGAACCCGGTCATCATCGAGGTGCTGGCGGAGAAGGGAGCGCTGCTCAACGCGAAGACGGACAAGGTGGAGCACAGCTATCCGCACTGCTGGCGCTGCCACAACCCGGTCATCATGAGCGCGACGTACCAGTGGTTCATCCCGCTGGACAAGCCGCTGGTGGGGGAGAAGACGTACCGGCAGCAGGTGCTGGAGGAGGTGGACAAGGTGCAGTGGGTGCCCTCGTGGGGGCACAGCCGCATCCGGGGCATGCTGGAGACTCGGCCGGACTGGTGCATCAGCCGGCAGCGCACCTGGGGCGTGCCCATCCCCATCGCCTACTGCGAGGGCTGCGAGGAGTCCGTCATCAGCGCGGAGCTGATGGAGAAGGTGGCGGCGGAGGTGGAGAAGGAGGGCGCGGGCGCGTGGTACCGCACGCCGGTGAAGGACTTCCTGCCCGAGGGCTACACGTGCGCGAAGTGTGGCAAGGGGGAGTTCCGCCGCGAGACGGACATCCTGGATGTGTGGTTCGACTCGGCGTGCATGTTCAGCGCGGTGCTGGACAGGCGGCAGCGGATTCCGGCGGACCTCTTCCTGGAGGGGAGCGATCAGCACCGGGGCTGGTTCCACTCGTCGATGCTGGTGGCGGTGGGGACGCGGGACATGTCGCCCTACAAGGCCTGCCTGACGCACGGCTTCGTGGTGGACGGCGCGGGCGAGAAGATGTCCAAGAGCAAGGGCAACGTCGTGGCGCCGGAGAAGATCATCAAGCAGTACGGCGCGGAGGTGCTGCGGCTGTGGGTGGCGAGCAGT